>JAGVTF010000021.1 GCA_019136955.1 Verrucomicrobiota bacterium | reverse complement strand
GAGCCGCTCCATATAACGGCTCCAGAACTCATGGTCCCGGTCAATTATCTCTGGAGTGAATTCTGCGATTGGTTTCCTGTTGATTTTCATGATGATCCCATAGGGGGTCAAGTATGGGTACATCCAGTCAAGGGGAAAAGATTCTTCGATAAAGAATTCATGATCAGGGTTTTCATCAAAGATGATTTTAGCTAAAAAGCCGTTAATCCCCATGACGGCAGCCTGACCTGAGAGACCGATCTGGCCTGTTTCGGGATCATAGCTTTCACCCGTTTTGAGCGCCCCTTTTTGGTAGCGGTCTCGAACATCCTTGGAATACTCTTCTCCACAGACCAAGAAGTCATAATACGAAGGGGTGTAGATTTCTTTTGGAGGGTAAACTCCTTGCTCTCTACGGCGGTTTTCTACTTTCCTGCCATGATCCAGGAAAAAGTTGTCCAACTTTCGAGGAAACCAGCCCAATCCATGGTTCAACCAGCCCAATCCATGGTTCAACCAGCCCAATCCATGGTTCAACCAGCCAACGGCTTTGGAGGGGATGTAAGGGGTATAGGGGAGGGGGGGGATGGAGGGGATGGAGGGGAATAAAACCTGAAAGAAGTTCGTATCCTCTTGATTGGAGCGGAAGTAGTGTGCGCGGATGTAATCCAGGTATGTTGGGTCTGCCAGAGCGTTTTGCGTGATGATGTAGACATCACGCCTATCAAAGTTCGGGTCACGTCTTTTGTGTGGAGGAATTTGACTTTCACAGAAGATCATGTAAGTAGGGCAGAAGCGGCCCGGGTCCGTCCCTCCAAAGAGAATGGCGTTTTTGGTCATTTCGGGGTAGAGCGGCTTGCCATCCTTATCTTCAAAAGGCGGAGTGAACATATCGTGGCCAAACCAGTAACCAAAGAGGTGCCCACGTTGTTCGTTATCCCACCAATGCGCCATTACGGTATGGACAGGGACAAAAAGTAGAAGTATCAAAAGAGCATTTATGGGGGGTGTTTTTTTGTTTTTCAGCAGCAAAGCGGTGAAGAGCAGAGTAATCAGAAACCCGAGAACAGCAGTAGTAATAAAAAGAGGATTGCTGGAATCTGAAAGTGTGCTTGCCAATCCATAAAGAGCCAGAGCCGTGGCCACGGCCGAGCACAGAATCACCACTTCTCGGTAGCGCTGATATTGGGTCACCAGAAGCGCCAGAACCAGGGCCACTCCATAGCCTATCCACATTGCGAAGAAGACATAGGAAGAGGTGAAAAAGACCTTGTGAAGCTCCTGGCTTTGCTTATCTGAGCTGGGGTTGAGCAGGATGAGCAAAATAATTGCCAGGCAGAAAAAGACGCTGGTGGTACCCGCTATCCAGCTTCTTTCTATTTTGCCGGAAATGCTTTTAAAGAAAACAAAGGGAGTTGCCACCAGCAGAAGTATGAACCACCCCACTCCGAACCCAATAGTGGCGCCAAGGAGCTTTTCTGCCAGGTCAGAACCAGTGAAGTAAAGGCCAGCACTTTGAGCTTCGGCAATAAGCAGAGCCAGGTTGATCCCTTCAGTTGATGCCCTAAGCTTGAGTTGACTCAAGACACCCGTTTGATGGCTCCAAAAGGAGAGCAAACCAAAAAGGAAAAGCCCGCCGTAGGCAGCGCTTATCCATAGGATATATTTCTTTTGAATTGCGTTTACTTTTAAGTAGAAAAGGATGACAAAAGGGATAAGAGCCAGGAGGAGGATGACCAATGAGAATTCTTCTATCGCTCCCCAGGTATAAAAACGAAGCTGATCAAAAAAGGTCAATAAATCAGAGGTTGGCTTGGCAGATTCATATTGGCCACGGGTCAAAGCATGGAAGAAGCCTTTGACGGTGCGGGCGTACCCCCAGTTCATCGGAGGGTTGGTCATGGAAGAGATGGGCATGAAGAAATAGAAGAGATTGCCCAAGAGCCAGGCAAATGCGGAGACGACACCAGCGGAAAGATTGTGCCACCATTCTTTTAACACATATTTATTCTTAACAGCCAAAAAGATATAGCCGATGATGGACAGTATCCCTACAGCGACAAAGACGTTAAATATCGGTTTTTCGGGGGATAGATTGTCGTACTTTCCTGCGATGGCCCCACGGAGCATATAGAAGAAGATAAGGGTATTGCCCATCATCATTTCACGGCCCAGAGTGGGCATGGTCAGAATGACCATCATTTCGATGCCCAAGGCAGCCACAATCAAGGTTTGGTGGTTGGTGAAGCAGATACCGAAGATAAAGATGGCCAGATAGAGGTAGTGACGCTGGGAGGGGGCATACATCCAGCGCATCATGAAAACCATGACGACCAGAAGGGAAAAAACTGAAAGCGTATAAACCTCAACGATCACCGACTGGCTCCAGACAAACCCGTTATACCCAAAGAGGATACCACCCACAAAACCAGCAAGGGCGCAGATGCAGGATTCCATTTTGCGGTCCAGCTCTTTTAGTTCAGAGAGTGACTCCAGAATTAGACTGGCGCCTCTGGAAATCAGGAGGGCAATTAGACCGCAGGAGAGCGCCGAGGCAAAGGCTGAGGAGATGGCGACCCGATAAGCAACATTGGAAATCGGCACCAATACGGTGAATAGCCAGGAGTAAATCGTCCAGACAGGGTAGCCTGGAGGGTGGGGGACTCCTGCATAAAAGGAGCCTACGGCCAGCTCGCCGCTATCTTCAAGTGTCAGGTCGGGAGCCAGCGTTATCAGGTATCCGATAAAGGCAATCAAAAAGGTGAGACCCATTGAGAGCCAATCCACCTTGCGATAGAGAGCTTTGCGCTCTGAATCCAACCCAAAGTGTTCTTTCAGTGTTTGGTTGAAGCTCATTTTATTAATTAAGTTTTGATCAATTCTCCAACTTTAAGAGGAGGGCCCAAGCCGCCTCTTAGCCGTAAAAGAGTTTTAATATATTTGAAGTTTAAAGGTTTTATCTCATCTACTCCGATACAAACTTACGGATTTTAAGCCAATAGATCAAATCTTCTCCCCAAGGGTGGACGACTGTCTGGGTGCTGTCTCCTTTAGTGACATTTTTCTCAGCCAGCCCAATGCCGTGCTGCCCCTTTTCAAAAATATGGAGATCAAAGGGAACTCCGGCCTTCCGCAAGGCAGCAGCGAACTGGAGGGAGTTTTCGACCGGTACGGCGCTGTCTTCCCATGTATGCCAGATGAAGCAGGGAGGCGTCTCTTCGCTCACCATTTTTTCATTGCTCATGTAGTTGAGCATTCCTTCGGAGGGATTTTCGCCCAAAAGATTTTTTCTGGAACCTCCGTGAGTGAGCTCACTCATTGTGATAACCGCGTAGCAGAGAATGCCCAGGTCAGGTCTGGAGCTGAGCCGGTCGATGGGGTCAATGGTGGCAGGGACTTCCTTTTCAAAGTGGGTGAGTAGGGTGCTTGCAAGATGCCCTCCGGCTGAGGAGCCCATAATGCCGATTCGGTCGGGGTCCAGACCCCATTGGGCGGCATTGTATCTAACCAGCCGGACCGCACGGGCAGCATCGGCGAGTATAAACGGATGCTGGTAACCACCGGAGGCCAGACGATATTTTAAGACAAAAGCGGTAACCCCGTGTTTATTTAAAAATCGCGCATAGCCGGCTCCTTCGTGGTCGGCCAGGCCCCAATATCCGCCACCGGGGCAAATCACGATGGAGGCACCTGTGGCTTCCCCTTCAGGCTTATAGAGCGTGAGGGTGGGGATATCTTTTTCTTCCGAGCCCTGAGCGCCCGGGGCATCGCCATCCCACAAACGAATTACCTCTGCATGTAGACTAAAACTCAGAGCCATACACAACCCGATTAACAAACCTTTTAAACTTCTCATGACAATTAAGTTTCAACTCAAAATTACTTTAGCCTGTCTGTTATCTTTTTTTCAATACTAAACTCTTGAAAAGGAGCGGCGCTCATGGGGCTGAATTACAGACCCAGAGCAGGTTAGCGGTTAAAACGGAAGTTAACCACATCATAATCTTGCATGACGTAGGTTTTCATTTCCAGGCGTGCCTTATTGGCGCGTTTGGCCTGAACTTCTCCGCCGCATTCAATAAGGTCCTGGTAGCTAATAACTTCAGCTCGGATAAAGCCCTTTTGTATATCGGTATGAATATTACCAGCCGCATCTACAGCGATGCAGCCTTTGCGGATAGTCCAGGCGCGGTTTTCCTTCTGTCCCACTGTGAGAAAGCTGATATAGCCGGCCTGTGCATAGGCTTGTACGATTGCGCTTTCCAGGTCTTCTCCTTCACCCAGGGTGACGACCGGACGGTTAGTCACAAGCTGATAGCTTGCCAGGAGGGCTCTTTCTTCATCGTTTAATTCGGTTTCACAGACCAATTTTTCGGCCTCAAGAGAGTTGAAAAGTTTTTCAAAAAGAAGCTTTTTTTCCGCCGTTTGCTCCCTCTCCAGGCGTGACTCAAGGAATTCCATGTCCATTAATGCCAAATCGCTCTTGAATTCAACTGGAACCAGAATCGCATCGGCTTCTTTTAAACTTTCATTGTCGATGATGTCTGCCTTGGCATATACCTTTTTTTTGGCTTGAACCAGTTTGTTGGCCGCATCCAGGCGTGGGTCTTTGATATTGTGTTTTCCGAGTGGTATGTCCGGTACTTGATAGATCGCTAATTTCATTCTCTGTTTTGCCCGAAGGCATTTCAAGGGCAGATGCTGCCATAAAACTCTCCGTCATGCAATTGCGCATTGAGTATCTCTCGAATGCGCTGCCCTTGAAATGAGCTGCTTTGATATAAAGAATGGTGCTGGTTTTGAATTCAGCACCATATCTCTAAGGGAATTGGAATGATTTTAGCCCAAGTCGGGAAGGCCCCACGGAGCACGGTATTGATAATGCAAATACTTGCCGGCCTCTTCATCACCGATAATTTCTTCTTTGACAGGGTCCCACTTAATGGTTCTGCCTACGCGACAGGCGATGTTGCCCAGGTTACAAACCGTTGCGGAGCGGTGGCCGTTTTCAACATCAGAAACCGGGTACTTGCCAAATCGGATGCAGTCGTACCAGTTTTGGTGATGATTATCGCTCTTATAGAGATGGACATCATCGACACCCAGTGGCTCTTCGACAGCGCCACGCACAGAGCATTGAATCGCAGAACTGCCTCCCACCCAAAGCGTTCCATCTACACCTTCAAAGCAGGTGCCATCACGTTGGCTTTGGCCGCAAATGATCCGTTTGCCATCAGCGTATTTGAAGGTAACCTCCGACCATGCAGGCACCTCAAAACGATTTTGAGGATCATACTCAACACGAACATTGCTTACTTCGACCGGACCTGTCTCATCTTTATCCAATCCCCACTGGGCCACGTCAATATAATGGGCACCCCAGTTGGTCATTTGGCCACCAGCGAAATCCCAGAAGAACCGGAAATTGTAATGAACATGGTTGGGATTATAGGGGCGCCAGGGAGCGGGGTACCAGGGCCAGACCAACCCTCACCGTATGAACTTCTCCAATACGTTCAGAGCGAACAATTTCACATGCGCGCCGGAATTCAGTATAAGAGCGCCTCATGGTGCCGTGCTGGACGACTACCTTGTGTTTGCGGGCAGCCTTGAGCATCTGCTGAGTTTCATAAATGGTGAGAGCCATCGGTTTTTCAACATAAACATGCTTGCCGCAAACAGAGGCATCAATAGCCATTTGGGCGTGCCAATGATCAGGGGTGGCTATCAGGACGGCATCAATGTTTTTATCCTCAAGCATTTTGCGGTAGTCCTTGTAAACAGCGGGCATCCTCTGTCCGGAGCGATTATCTTTTTCAACAACAATCTGCTGTCCTTGTGTGAGCATGTGGTCATCCACGTCACAAAGCGCAACTACGTTTTTGTAAATGAGCGGCTGGTAGAGGTGGCTGCGTCCCTGGCGGCCGGTGCCAATCACCCCAACGCGGATACCTTCTGTATTGGGTGCTCCAAAAACAGGGTGAGTCCTTATGTAAGGAAAGCTCAGTGCCATGGCCGAAGCTGCGGCTCCTTTCCGAATAAAATTGCGACGAGAAATGCCTTCCTGAGGCTTCTTTTGATGCGACTGTTCTTTCATAGCTGAGGAATTCTAGCTTTTTATCTATTTGGAGGCAAGAACGATCTAATAGCAAAAGAGTTTAAAAGCAGCGATTTGATTGAAAACATCTTTACAGAAGGGGAATAATCGGCTTTCCTAGATGTGTATGCTGAAGAAGATGCTATTGATCAGTACGGCCGCTTTGCTGGTTAGCGGTTGTGCAAGTGTGACAAACCTGACGCCAAGCCAAGTGCCCAGAGATGAGTCAGGCCTGTATCCTTTTGAAATGATTTTTAACACCAAAGCGACCAGTGTGGCTCATGATAGCGTCCAACCCTATTTAATGCTGGGTGGAGAGCTGATCCCGATGGAGCGCACTCCGCTTTTGACCAATCGCTGGGAAGTGCTGGCTCCCATTCCTGCGGGTAAAGAACTGGTGAACTATCAGTACAAGGTTAATTATCAGTGGAAGGATTTGGGCAAACGAAAAGAGAATAGTAAGCTTTCAGAGCCTTTTGAGCTTCGAATTCAGGATTAACACTATAAAATCGTAGAATTAAACCAGCTTGCTTGAGAATGTGCAGGCGGGAGCATAGTATGCCTGACCTGCCCATGGGGAGTGCTTCAGCCTGATATTTTGAAATAGACTTGTTTTTGCGAGGAAGAAAAAGGAATAAACACTTGTGTTTCGTGTCAGGGTAGAGTAATATCCAGATGTGCGCCACTCTTTGGCAGAGTGGCTTTATGTTTATCAGTAAATCATTAATGGCAAAAGAAGAA
>JAGVTF010000111.1 GCA_019136955.1 Verrucomicrobiota bacterium | reverse complement strand
ATCCACTGGTTTTGGAGTATGAGAGCACAGTAGGCTTTCTGCGTGAGCAGGGCTTTGATGTTCGTTCTGACTTGGACCAAAAAACGCGTGAAGAGCTGCAGCGCTTCCTCCATTTGTGGGCGGATAAGATTCAGCCCCTATACCTCATGGTTTCGCTGCCGCCAGATTTTTCCCTCTCTTTGGATTCTGAAAACAGTACGATATTAACTCAGATTGTTTTGCCATTTTGCAAAGAGCGAAAGCTGCCCTTTGCCATAATGGCCGGTGTGACCCGCTCGGCTAATCCTCATTTAGGCTTGGCAGGAGATAGCTTGGGGTGTTTTTCAATCGAGTCTATTGAGGAGCTGTGCCGTAACTTCCCTGAGAATAAGTTTTTAATCACCGCCCTTTCCAGAGAAAATCAGCATCATCTTTGCGTGGCCTCTCGTAAATTCTCGAATCTGCATCCTTTTGGCTGCTGGTGGTTTACAAATATCCCCACATTAATTGACGAGATTTCTAATCTGCGTTTTGAGCTTCTGGGGCTCAGCTTTACACCCCAGCACTCTGATGCACGTGTCTTGGACCAACTTCTCTATAAGTGGACTCACTTTAAAGAATCGTTGATTCTCACGCTTGGGGAAAAATACTCAGCGCTGGAAGCTTCTGGTTGGGAAATCGAAGATAGCGAAATCAAGCGTGACCTGGAAGGCCTTCTCGGAGGAGAGTTTCTGAAATTTTCCGGCAAGAGTTTAGTTTAATAGTTTTCGTGGTCGATTGTTGGGCTGTCAACTCCAGGTGGTGGCAGCCCAGTAATATCCTTACTGCTGGCAGTTCTACCAGGTCGGAAAAAAAGAAAATAATTTTCTCAATCTTTTCCTCTTGAAAAGTCTGCCTGGAAAATGCAGAATCAGCCCCTGTAACATCGACGTTACACTTCTGGTGCCTCGGTAGCTCAGTTGGTAGAGCAGTTGACTCTTAATCAATTGGTCCTTTTTCTTCTGGATATAGATTTGGGACTGTATGTTATTGGGACTATTTTTGTTCATCTGTCTGTTTTTCTATCTGGCATATCGCTTTTATGCAGGGTACCTGGAGAGAGTTTTAGAGGTAGACAAGTCTCAGATAACTCCTGCACACTTCATGCGTGATAGAGTGGATTACGACCCTGCGCCAAGGCTTATTTTGTTTGGTCACCATTTTAGCGCTATTGCTGGCAGTGGCCCCATTGTGGGACCCATTATTGCGGCTCTGGCTTTTGGGTGGGCACCGGCTCTTCTCTGGATATTGCTGGGGTGTGTTTTTCTGGGAGCCACTTTTGATTACGTCTCCATTATAGCCAGTATTCGAAACCAGGGGAAATCATTGGGTCAAATAGCCCGTAACTTTATGGGTGGTTTTTCTTATAAAGTTTTCCAGCCGAAGATGCAGTACAACAAGGTGGTGTAGTGGCGACCTCTTCACTAATTTATATAGGGTTAGCTTTGGTTTTTGGTTTAGCGCTGAGGCGTTCAGGTTTCTCCAGCACCCAGTTGACTTTTATTTTTGTTCCACTCATTTTTATTACCATTTGGCTTTCAACCTACATTCCGTTGACTTCAGAGGTGGTTAGCGAGCTGGGGATCGCGCCTCAGAAAGCTTGGACAGTTGTTCTATTGATTTACTGTGCATTGGCTTCGATTTTGCCTGTTTGGTTACTCTTACAGCCAAGAGATTTTCTCTCTTCCTTTTTGCTTTATGCCTGTCTTTTCGGTGGCTTTATAGGGATACTGGCAGCAGGCTTTAGTGGAAAACATGCGATCGAATACCCCTCCTTTATCACAATAAACAGTGAAACTTTGGGGCCAATATTTCCGATCCTTTTCGTAACGATTGCTTGTGGTGCTATCAGTGGATTCCACTGTCTGGTAGGAATGGGGACCACTTCAAAGCAACTCGACCAGGTGCGCGATGCCAAACCGATTGGTTATGGCGGAATGTTACTGGAGGGTGTGCTGGGTGTTTTATCTATTGCAACAGTAATGATCTGTGTTAAAAACCCGGGAACAACGCCGCCCACTATTTTTGCAAATGGTTTAGGGGCTTTTTTAGAAGTCTTTGGTTTGGACCCTTT
>JAGVTF010000116.1:11665-50641 GCA_019136955.1 Verrucomicrobiota bacterium | reverse complement strand
AACCTACACCTCAAGTACGCTCGGGTCAACCGCCCCTACTCGCCCGGAATCCTGACGCCAGCCCCCGGGAACATCTTCCGGTACTGGTTGCACTGCTCGCCCAAAATCGCAGCCACCCCCAGAATATCGTGCGAGGTAGCGCCACGGGAGAGCTCGGCCGCCGGACGGTCAATCCCCAAAAGAATATCCCCATAAACACTGGTGCGCGCCAAGTGCTGAATGAGCCGGCTGCTGATACTGGCGGATTCCAGGTTCGGAAACACCAGTACGTTCGCCCTGCCGGCCACTTCCCCGATATCCTCTCCAAGCTTCCTCTGCGCAATATCCATCACGATGGCCGTATCAGCCTGTAAATCGCCATCAAAATGCGCCTGGATACCTTCGGCATGAGCCCTCTGGGAAGCCAACTGGGCCGCGGCATACTCCCGCGAGCTGTGGCTTGAGGGGTTTTTGCTGCGGGTCGTCATGGAAAGCAACGCCACACGCGGCGGAACGCTCAAGAGCTGGAGCGCCAGCCGAGCCGTCATCAGAGCGATATCTGCCAGTTGCTCAACCGTCGGGTCCCGATGCACGTCACAATCAGCCAGAAGCAGAACCCCGTTGGCGCCGATCTTGTGGTTATCGGTATCACCAAGGGAAACGATCTGGCAGCCGCAGACGGTCTGGGTCCCCGGCGCTGAATGGATGATCTGCATGAGCGGCCGCAAAACGGCGCCGTTGGAGTCATCAGCTCCGGAGACCAGCGCATCAGCCTGATGCATCGCCAACATCATCGTCGCAAAAAAATTCGGCTGTAGCATCGCCTCACGCGCTTCCAGAGAGCCCAGCCCGCGGCTTCTGCGCAAAAGCTCAAATCTTCGCGCAAAAGTATCCATATCGTCGCTGCTAATCGGGTCAATCACCCGAACCCCCTCCAGGCCAATCCCAAGCTGAAGAGCGATTTCTTTAATCCTGGGCCGATTCCCCAACAGAATCGGGATACCCAATTTTAGAGAAAAAAATTGCCGAGCAGCCTGTATCACCCGCGGGTTGTAACCCTCGGGGAAGACCACCCGTTTGGGGTGCGACTGTAGTTTTTCAAATATGCCAGTGATAAAGTGCATAAAAAGCGTATCACAAATACCAGTTTTTCACTTGTTGAATGCGCAGGATAACCTTTCCGGCGTCATAAAGCAAGAGAAAAGATCAAAATTTTTCAGAATTTTTTTTACCCGCTCCAAAACCGATTTTTTGAGATTGAATCCTCCCTTCGTATTGGAGACAATCGCTCCATGAGTAAGTTCAATAGAATCCTGTTTTTACTTTTCTTCATGGGTGCCCTCACGCTCAGCTCTCAGCATCTCCAGGGAGCCGGCAAAGAAGAACCCCATTGGTACCTCTTTACCTCCTTCCGCGATAACGGTCAGGATGGACTGCATCTGGCTTTAAGCAATGACGGTTATAACTGGACACCGCTCAACCAGGACAAATCCTACCTCAAACCGACCGCCGGTGGCAAGCTCATGCGTGACCCGGCCATTGCTCGGGGCCCCGATGGCCGCTTCCACATGGTCTGGACGACCGGCTGGACCACCCCCGAAGGCAAAATGTTCGGCTACTCCTCCAGCACCAACCTGATTGATTGGACACCCCAAAAGGGAGTGCCCGTCATGCAAAACGAACCCAAAACCCGAAACGTCTGGGCCCCCGAGCTTTTCTATGATGATAACGAAAAACTCTGGTATATCTTCTGGTCTTCCACCGTCACCGGCAAGTTCCCCGATGAAACCGGCGTGAGCGAAGACAGCTACAACCACCGCGCCTACTACGTCACGACACCGGACTTTGAAACTTTTTCGGAATCCAAACTTTTCTTCGACCCCGGCTTTAACAATATCGACGCCACGATGATCAAAGATGGCGAGCGCTATCTGCTGGTCTTTAAGGATGAGCGGCTCAACCCGGTCAAGAAAAACCTCCGCATGGCAACCGCCAAAAGCCCGGCCGGACCGTTCACGGACGTCACCGAGCCATTCACCATCAGTTGGGTGGAGGGACCCTCGCTGCTCAAAATCGGCGATACCTGGTTCTGTTACTTCGACCACTACACCGGCGACGGCGGCCATTACTACGGCGCAGTCAGGTCCAAAGATTTAAAGACCTGGGAGGATTGCTCTCAAGAGATGAAATTCCCTGCCGGCCACCACCATGGCACCGTGATCGAAATCGATGAAGCAATCGCCAAAGGACTTTTAGAACACGAAAAAAAGAACAAATAAATTATGGAAGCAAGAGCTGACATTGCGTTAATCGGATTGGCCGTGATGGGCCAAAACCTCGTCCTCAACATGAACGACCATGGCTACACCGTGGCCGTCTACAACCGCACCGTTTCCAAAGTAGATGAATTTTTGGCCAAAGAGGCCAGCGGCACCAACATCATCGGCGCTCACTCGCTCGAAGAGCTCGTCGGTCTGCTCAAACGCCCGCGTCGCGTCATGATGCTGGTCAAGGCCGGCAGCGCAGTCGATGACTTTATCGAAAAACTGATTCCGCTCCTGGAGCCAGGCGATATCATTATAGACGGGGGCAACTCCCTCTTCACCGATACGGTCCGCCGCGCAAAGTACGTGGAGAGCAAAGGATTGCTCTATATCGGCACAGGCGTCTCCGGCGGTGAGGAAGGTGCTCGGCGCGGCCCCTCCATCATGCCCGGCGGCTCGGCGGCCGCCTGGCCCAGCGTCAAACCGATCTTCCAGGCCATCTCCGCCAAGGTGGAGGATGGCAGCCCCTGCTGCGACTGGGTGGGAGCCGACGGCGCCGGCCACTTCGTCAAAATGGTTCATAACGGAATCGAATATGGCGATATGCAGTTGATCTGTGAGGCCTACCACCTGATGTCGGCAGGCCTGGGGATGAGCCCCGATGAAATTCACGAGGTCTTTGCAGAGTGGAATGAAGGGGTGCTGGACTCCTACCTCATCGAAATCACGCGCGATATCTTCGCCTACAAAGATGAAGATGGCTCAGCGCTGGTCGATAAGATACTCGACGTTGCCGGCCAGAAAGGTACCGGCAAATGGACGGTGAATACCTCGCTTGACCTTGGGATGCCGGTCTCGCTGATTGCCGAAGCGGTGTTCGCCCGCTGCGTATCGGCCCTCAAGGATGAGCGCCTCAGCGCCGCACGCAAGCTCAAGGGGCCCAGCCCCAGAATCGTCAACGAGCGCCGGAAATTTATCTCGGAAATCCACTCCGCCCTCTACGCTTCCAAGATTATCTCCTATGCCCAGGGGTACATGCTGATGCGTGAGGCGGCCATTGAATACAAGTGGAAGCTCAACTATGGCGATATCGCCCTGATGTGGAGAGGCGGCTGCATCATCCGCAGCGCTTTCCTCGGAAAAATCAAGGAAGCCTTTGACCTGAAACCAAAGCTCAAGAGCCTGCTCCTGAACGACTTTTTCCGCAAAGCCATCAAGGAACACCAGAAAGCCTGGCGCAACGTCATCGCCGTAGCCGTCAAGAAAGGCATCCCCGTACCCGCCTTTTCCACGGCACTGGCGTTTTATGATTCTTATCGTGCCAAACAACTACCGATCAATCTGTTGCAGGCACAGCGCGACTATTTCGGCGCCCACACTTATGAGCGAATCGACCGGCCGCGCGGAGAGTTCTTCCATACCAACTGGACCGGCCGCGGCGGCGATACCGCCTCAACAACCTACAACGTCTGATACGCTTTCATGAAATGGGTTTGGATGAAAAAACTAAATTCCGAGGTCCCATCTGGGTAAGCGGTGCCGGCGGGCTCATCGGAAGCTATCTGGTGCGGGAGCTCTCCAGCCGAGGGCTCCCGGCCCGCGGACTCACGCGAAAGGACTTCGACCTTACCGATTGCAGCCGTTTGATTGAAGCCTACTTGCGTGAAAAACCCTCGGCCGTGATTCACTGCGCCGCTATCAGCAGCAGCGTCACCTGCCAAAAGGAGCCGCGCCTGGCGCGCAAAGTAAACGTCTTTACCACGCGCTTCCTGGCCGATCTCTCTCATGCCATCCCGTTCTTTTTCTTTTCTACCGACCTGGTTTTTGATGGAAAAAAAGGAAACTACCAGCCCGAAGACGAACCCAACCCGCTGAGCCTCTACGCAGAAACCAAAGCCGAGGCCGAGCGGATCGTCCTCTCCGAGCCGGGCCACACGGTGATTCGCACCTCCCTCAATGGCGGTATTTCACCCAAAGGCAACCGCGGTTTTAATGAGGAGATTCGCAATGCCTGGAAAGAGGGCAAAGAGCTTTGCTTCTTTACCGATGAATACCGCTGCCCGATTGCCGCGCGGCTGACGGCGCAAATCGTGGTGGACCTGTTGGAAAAAGGGGTGGCGGGAATTGTACATGTGGCCGGTTCCGGCCGCTTTTCCCGTTACGAAATCGCCCAGATACTGGCAAAACGCTATCCCGAGCTGCCGGCGCTGATCCGTCCGGGCTCGCTCAAAGAATACACGGGGGCTCCCCGCTCGCCAGATACTTCGCTTGATATTAGCGCCACCGAAGAGTTCCTCGGCCGCAAAATCCCAGCGCTCGACACTTGGCTCCAGGAGAACCCCGGTGAGCCTTTCTAGCAAGGCATTATAGCAGTAATATGTTCTGCTCTACTCGTCTGAACCGATCGCTTCGACCGGACAGGAGCTCTGCGCATTCTCGCAAAGCGTCTCTTCTTCAGGAGTTTCGGGCTGCTTGCAAACATAAGCGTGCCCCTCGTCGCTCCGCTTGAAGTTATCGGGAGCGGTCTCTGTACACATATCACAATCGATGCACTGGCTATCTACATAGTACTTGCCAGGCACATTATCAGGAAAACTATCTGCTCTATTGGCCATACTGTAACCTTTCAGCGCCTCAATTATCTTGAAAACCGGCTATGATGACAAGAAAAAACAGCCCCTACCACCAGCTCCGGCTCTCTTCCTCGGCGGCCGGGGTCCGGTAGGTCTGGATGAGCAACTGGCTGCGGGCGGCGGTCAGCGCCATGATGAACTCATCGTACGATTGGTAGCGGTCATCGGGGTCCTTGGCCAGAGCGCGTACAATCGCCTGGCTGGTCGCCTCGGTAATGCTATCAATGGCATGATTGGGCGGGGTCACCGGCTGCTCCACATGAGCCAACACAACCTCTTCAACCGTAGGAGCGTCAAAGGGGACACGTCCCGTCAGAGCATGATAAAGCGTACCGGCCAGTGAATACATGTCGGCCAGGAAATCTTCACGCTCGCGGCGCACCTTCTCCGGCGCAATATAGTAGGGGGTGCCCCAGACCTCCGGCTCGCCACCCTCGACGTTATCCTCCGCAATCGCCAGCCCAAAATCAACCAGCTTGGGCTCACCCTCCTTGTTAAAGAGGATGTTGGCCGGCTTCACATCACGGTGCAGGAGCCCATGCCTGTTGGCGCAGTCCAGTGCCGAGGCGATCTTGATGCCAATATCGAGCACGCTCAGCTCCGGCACCACCTGGCTGCTCTCAATCCAGGAATCCAGGCTGCCGCTATTGGCCAGCTCCATCACAAGGTAGCGGTTGTTCTCCGATTCGTCAAAGCTGTAAATATGAATGATATTGCTATGGCTCAGACCGGCCGCCGCCTTGGCTTCACGCAGGAAGGCTTTCACCGTTTCGGGGTCATTCACCAACTCGGGCTTCATCAGCTTGACGGCCACTTCCCGCTCCAGCATCGTGTCAAAGGCCCGGAAAACGGTCCCCATCCCTCCCTGGCCGACCACGTCGCGCAGCTCAAACTGCCTGAGCCTCATCGGCATCATGATCGGATACTCACATTTGGGGCACCGGGTGTAGCTCAGGGGCGGCTGGTTATCCTGTACGAATACCTTAGAGCCACAGCCAGCACAATTTACCATTTTCAGAGAGACTTTTTCGCCATTATCGCTCACACGAGAAATCCTAGCATTATTCCTGCCAGCAGACAAGAAAGCAGAAAAGAGTTGAGCCCAGATGCCTCTCTGTAGACAATGGAAGAGAGAGATGCCGGAGCGGTGGCAGCCGCCCCGGCACGAAGCAGAAAGAGATTAGAAAAGGTGTACATTCCAGACCATCTTGTGGAGCAAATTCGCAATGCCAGCGATATTGTGGAGGTTATCAGCGGCTACCTGCCTCTGAAGCGAAGAGGCAGAGAGTTCATTGCGCTCTGCCCTTTCCACAGCGAAAAAACACCCAGCTTCAACGTCATCCCTCACAAACAAATTTTTTACTGCTTCGGCTGCCAGAAAGGTGGCGACGTCTTCAAATTCCTCTGCGAGTACGAAAGTATCTCCTACCCCGAAGCGATCCAGCGGATGGCGGAACGGGCCGGAATCGAAATCGAATACGAGCAGGGATCCGACAGTCAGGAGCGCGCCAGACGCGAAACCCTCTATCGGATTCAGGAGGAGTTCACCCTCTACTGGCATGAACAGCTCCTGCAGGGGACCGAAGCGCAGATCGCCCGCGACTACCTGAGCCGGCGCGGGGTGAGCGAGCAGTCAATTCTGGATTTCCGCCTCGGCTACTCCCCTCTGGCCTGGGAAGATACAATCCGGAAGGCCGAAGAGCTGAAGCTCGATTTCGAGCTCCTGGTGGAGTCCGGTCTGGCGATCCAAAAGGAGGGGCGCGGCGATGGATACGGACGCTTCCGCGGGCGGCTCATGTTCCCGATTGCCGACAATCAGGGGCGAGTCATCGGCTTCAGCGCGCGGGCCCTCCACCCCGAAGACTCTAAAATGGGCAAATACGTGAACTCGCCCGAGAGCCCCCTCTTCCACAAAAGCAGCGTCGTCTTCGGACTGGATCGCGCCAAACGGGAAATTATCGAGAAGCGCTGCGCCATCATCTGCGAAGGCCAGCTTGATCTCATCGCCTGCCATGCGGCCGGCTTCAAAAACACCGTGGCGCCGCAGGGAACCGCCTTCACGCTGGAGCAGGCACGCAGCCTCAAGCGCCTGGCACCGGAATTGATCCTCTGCTTTGATGGCGATGAGGCCGGCCAGAACGCGGCGGTCAAAGCGCTCGATACCTTCCTGGCGGCTGACCTCACTGCGCGAGTCGTTTTCCTGCCGGCCGGCTCGGACCCCGACAGCTATATTCAAACCCATGGAGCAGAAGCTTTTGGGGAATTGATTAGCCGTGCACGGGAGTTTTTTGATTTTTACCTCACTCGACTGGCCCAGCAAAATAATAAGGATTCAGACCGCGGTCGGCGCCAGATCGTCCAGGCCATGGGCGAGGCGCTCCTCAAAGCCAATCAGCCGCTCCTGACCGATACCTATGCCCAGAAAACGGCCCAGCTCCTGGGAGTAAACCCCCAAACCATTCTGGAGGAGTTCGCCCTCTGCAAGAAACCCCAGTTCCCTACTACCTATCGCTTTGAAACTCAAGAACAAACTGCCGGACCCGACGCGGCGGAAGAGAAAGCATTTGCCCCGCCCAGCCTGCGCGAGCAGTGGCTTCTCGTCCTCTTCCTGATGAATGAGGCCGAGTGGGACTGGCTGGCGCAGGGGTTCCAGCCGGAGTGGGTGCAGCATCGGCATATTCGAGAAATTATCGTTACGGCACTGGACCAGTATAGCGCCGGCGAGTACTCCCCGCACCAGCTCCTGCACAGCTTCCCGGACCCCTTTTCCCAGCGGCTTCTCTGCGCCGCCATGGCGGAGGACCCGCAAAAAATCCCGGAGCCGGCCCTGCAACTCCAGAAGCTGGTTCTCGCCCTGCGCTCCCAGCACTGTGAGCAGCTCCTGCACTCGCTCAATCAAAGTTTGACAGCACCGGGCCTCTCAATTGATGAGCAAACGGAGCTCCTCCAACAAAAGGAGCGTATCCGCCAAATCCGCAACTCTCCCCTTTTTGGGGTGTAATTATAAAAGGGTGTCCGCACTGGGCACCCGTATCTGTTGCAGCTTTTGCAGCAGGCTTGACTGCATAGACTGATTAGACTGATGAAAAAAAACTGGATTAAATTCTGTAGTGTGGTGCTGCTCAGTGGCTGGCTGGCCGGCAGTGCCGCCGCTTTAGCTGCCTCTGGCCCCGCAGAAACCGATGTCCGGCGCGATGCCGTCGTGCTGGCCGTCGAAAAAGTGATGCCCTCAGTGGTCAATATCAGCACTGAAACCATTGTCCAACGCCGCAGCCCTTTTGACGATCTCTGGCGCGATTTCTTCGGTCCCTACTATGGCCGCAGCAGAAGCCAGGTGCGTTACAGCCTCGGCTCCGGAGTCATCATTGACGAAGAGGGCTACATCCTCACCAATCTCCACGTCGTCCAGCAGGCCACCCGTATCTGGGTCTCCCTCCCCGATGGCCGGAAGCTGGAGGCCGAGTCGGTCTCGGACCTGCGCCACAGCGACGTGGCTCTGCTCAAAATCAAAGCGGAAAATGGGGAGCGCTTCACCGCCGTCACCTTCGCCCGAGAGGATGATCTCTACCTTGGCGAAACGGTCATCGCCCTGGGCAACCCCTTCGGTCTGGGCGGCTCGGTAACGCGCGGCATCCTGAGCAGCAAAAACCGGCGCCCTCCCGTTGAAGGTGCGGAAATGGACCTTCAGGATTGGCTCCAAATTGATGCAGCCATTAACCCGGGCAACAGCGGCGGACCGCTCATCAACCTGGCCGGCGAATTGATCGGCCTTAACGTCGCCGTCTACAGCAAGGGTGACGGTATCGGCTTCGCGATTCCCATCCGAGCCGTCTCCGAAGCACTCTCACTGATGCTCACGCCGGAAAGCGTTGGCAATCTCTGGTTTGGAGCCGTCATGGAGAGCCGCGAGGGGGTCCTCTTCAAATCGGTCGAAACCGGCAGCCCGGCGGAAAAAGCCGGCATCCAACCTGGTGACATCCTGGAGAGCGTCAACAGCGCCCCCGTCACGGGGCTGATAGACGCAACCCGCCAGATACTCAAAGCCGGCGAGAAATCCAAACCGGTCAGCCTCCAGATCAAACGCGACCAGCAAACCAGAAGGGTCATGGTCACGCTGGCCCCTGAATCGGACTACTTCAACGAGGAATACCTCCAAAAACGGCTCGGGATGAAACTCGAAAAACTGACCCCAGAGCTGGCTGAAACCCTCGGCGTTCAGATGATGGAGGCCTTTGCCGTGATGGAAGTCCAGAGCGGCAGCTCCGCCGACAAAGTAGGGATTCGCCCGGGGATGCTGATTTACGGGTTCGACGGGGAGCCGATTTACAGCATCGTCCCCCTTGCGCGGGCACTCTATAAAAAGCCGAAAGACCAGAAAGCAAGGCTTTCAATCAACATTCAGCGCAAAGCGGGCCACTTCATTGAGTCACGCAATGTTGAAGTCGAGGTCGCCTTGGAATAACAGACTGAACCGAAGTGGCTTCTAATAAATCGAATAGTGCTCTGACCGCTCCAGGCATCCTTCGTCTGGAGCGGCTTTTTTTCAAAAAAACTCTCAACGGTTTTTTTCTACTCTAAATAAGAATTCAGTTGACCTGTAAACTTCTTAATGCTAGACTCACCACGGTTGTTGTATAGCACATATTTGAGGCTTATTAAGTCAGATTTTAAAACCCTGCTGAGATGATAGCTCTAAAAATATCTAACCAACAATCAATTTTGTCCATTTGCGGAACTGGACAAAAACTGGAGTAAATTTGAACCAAAACAAAAATATGATTATGAACACAACTCGAAAATCAGGAGCAGTAGTGCTGGCACTGAGCCTTACACTCTGCGCAGGCCATGCTTTCTCTGGGGGAGATGGCACCCAGGGGAACCCGTGGCTGATATCCACGCCACAGGAGCTCGCCTCGCTCAGCCAATACACTGCGGCGACCGGAGCCGATAAATACTTCGCTCTGGCAAACGACATCACTTTCAGTGAGGCAGACTTCTCGGCTGAAGGCGATTTCTATAACGAAGGCAAACTCTGGGCCCCTATCGGTCCCACGGAAAATGAGCCTTTCAAAGGGAATCTGGATGGACAAAACTTTACCATCAACGGCCTTAAACTCAATCGTGATTCAGACTCTTTCGCCGGACTCTTTGGCGTCATTGAAGAAAGCACGATTTGCAACCTGACCATTAACTATGCTTCTGCAGTAGCCTCAAACTGGCGCTCGGCCGGCGTGGCAGGCATTGCCAAAGGGGCAACCGCCTCCAACATTACCATCAATGCCGATATTTCCATTAAAACCAAAGCTTATGGTGGCGAGCGCGCCGGCGGTATTTTTGGCAGCACGACCGGAGATATCCGCGTAGAAAACTGCCAGGTGACGGGTACCATCAAAGGCGACAACCCCATGAGGGGTATCCTGGGCGGCATCATCGGCAGCAACAGCGATTTTGTAGAGATAAGCTATTGCGATGTCGAAGCTGATATCACCAATGTTGAAAGCGCCGGCGGCATCATCGGCAAAGACAGTGCCGGTGCCCAGCTTACAGGCTGCCAGTTCAGCGGCAGCATGTTCGGTAACTACTACTTCGGCGGGATGATCGGCGATGCCTCTTATGTAAGAGACGATTATACGATCTTCTCAAACGTCTTCGAAAACTGCTCGGTTCATGCCGATATCTCGGCCAATGCCCCCGATAACTTCGGCAGCAGCTACGTGGGCGGCCTGCTCGGCTACAGCGCCGGGCGACAACTGACCTTTAACAACTGCACCTATGCGGGCAACCTCCAAGCCACGGCTCCCAGCGGTGAAGCCTGCATTGGCGGAATGGTCGGCGTTGGCACTCGTTGCTTTACCAGACTGGAGAAATGCCGCAGCGCCGGCACTATCTATGGTCAGGTACGCGGAACAGGCTCTTCCTGGATGGGAATGGATACCGTCTATGCCGGCGGAATCGCCGGATATCTCAGCGCCTACTCCAGAGCGGGAGGGCCGCTCAGCGTCAAATCATGCTACGCATCCATGGATATCACCGGCAATAGCGTTGCCAATATCTACGTTGGCGGATTGCTCGGTGCAATAATCGGCACCGATTACGCGGCAGCCCAGTTGGACGATGTCGTCATCGGCTGCGGCAGCGATGGGAAAGTAGCGATCAAAAGCACCGGAGCAAGCTCCTACTTCCTCGGGGCCGGCGGCCTGGTCGGCAGATTGGAAAAGATTGAACTCTCCGATTGCTATGCCTTGAACCATATCGTCGCTACCTCCTCCGCCAGTTACAGCCTGGGCAGCCTGGTCGCAACCGCTACCTCCTCCTCCATCAAACACAGCCATGCGCTGGGCGACCTTGAGGCCGCCGACGGCAGCAATAAGACAGGCACGCTCGGCGGTATCCTCGGCAAAAACGTCGGCTCAACCGTCTCGCAATGTGTCGCTCTCCCCCACCTTCTGCAGGGTATCTACAATGCGGAGGTCCCGGCACCTCTCATCTACCGCGTTGTTTCAGGCGAGCACACCGGTTTGACTCAAAATCTGGCCCGCGGCGAAATGGTGAAACTGATGGGCGATACGGTCATTGGAAGCGCTGACGACCTCAACGGTCCCGACGGCCTCGGAATCTCGGATAGAGAAATCGAACAACAGGGCACCTATGAAAACCTGGGATGGGATTTCCGGACCACCTGGTATATGAGCGAAGAGGGCTACCCCCTCCTGACCTGGAATCTGCCCGAACCCGAAGCGCCGACCATCGTCGAGCATCCGCAATCGGTCACCGCCATGGAGGGTGATAGCGTCACCTTCACCGTCGTGGCGACCGGCACGGAGCCTTTGAACTACGACTGGTACTGGAACGGCAACCATCTTGTGGATTACAGCGGCCCCTCCTTGACCCTGGAAAGCGTCTCTCCAAACCATGCCGGCGAATATATCGTCCATGTAAACAACCAATACGGTCGGGCGATAAGCGAAGCGGCCATCCTCACGGTCATCGTCCCCGAGCCGCCCACTATTGTGGAGCAACCGCACTCATTGCAGGTTTTCCTGGGCCAGAGCGCCACTTTCAGCGTCACGGCCACAGGCACCGAGCCTTTGAGCTATCAATGGAACAAGGATGCCCAGCCGATCAGCGGGGCCAACTCCACTTCCTACACTATCGCGAATGTGACCCTCGATGATGCGGGCGTCTACACCGTGCTGGTCACCAATAATTATGGAGAAGAGATCAGCCATCGGGCCGTTCTGACCGTTGTCGAACCAGTACCGCCCAGCATCGTGGAGCAACCGATGTCCATACTGGCCCTGGTCGGCGAAGATGCTCAGTTCGAAGTCATCGCCAAAGGAACCGCTCCGCTCACCTATCAATGGTTCAAGAATGGTTCCCCCATTCAGGGAGCGACCGAACCGGCTTACTTCATCGAAAGCGTCACCATGAACGATGTCGGCCTCTTCACCGTACAGGTCTCCAATGAGTTCGGCAGCGTAGTCAGCGATGTGGTCCAGTTGAGCGTCTATGAGCCGGCTGCCCCCACCATCGTACTGCAGCCCGAAGCGCTCACGGTTGAGTTGGGCCAAAGCGCGACCTTTAGCGTTCGCGTTACGGGAACGGAGCCGATTACCTACCAGTGGTTCAAGGATGGCGACCCGATTAGAGGTGCTAACGAACCCACCTACACTATCACTTACGTGGAGGAGCATCACGAGGGCTCCTACAGCATCCAGGCGAGTAACAGGTATGGCGAGGAGATGAGCGACCTGGCCGAGCTGGTCATCACATACAGACCGGCACCTCCGGTAATCACCACTCAGCCGCAGACGCTCATCGTCGGCAGCGGCAGCGCGGCGACCTTCGCCGTAGTCGCCAGGGGAAACAACCTCACCTACCAGTGGTACTTCGAAAACGAGGAGATAGAGGGGGCAACCGACCCTGTCTATGTCATCTCCAAGACGACTGAAGCTGATAGCGGTATCTACACCGTACAGGTCAGCAATGAGGGAGGCATGGTGATGAGCGATCCGGCTTCACTCTGGCTCAATCACCTCCTGATGTATGCGGGGATCAACGTCTTCGGTCCGGTCGGTGCGGAGTTCCTCGTGGAATACACCTTGACGCCGGGCGACCCGCAGAGCTGGAAAGAGCTCCGCTGGGGCGTGATCACCAGCCTGCCGACAGTGGTCATTGACTACGATTCACCCCAGGATGCGAAACGCTTCTACCGCGTGATCGCCAATGACAACATAGAGATTGAGTTCTAGCCTCCTCGGCTAACTGAATCACTTCGTCACCAGACGACGAAAGCCGACCTCCGGGTCGGCTTTTGTCTTTCCGGCTCTTGTCGAGAAGAGCCTATTTGAATGTTGAACAGGCTAGTTTTCGCGCTGCCAGATGAGAACCGGCTTGCGGGCGGCGGCCACTTCATCGGGCCGGCCAATCGGTGTCGTGAGCGGATGCTTCTTGAAAGCCTCCGGGTCACGATAAGCCTCTTCCAAAAGCTCAAGCATCGTGTCGCAGGCCCAGTCCAGAGTCTCTTTGCTCTCAGTCTCGGTCGGCTCGAACATCATCGCCTCGTGAACGATCAGCGGGAAGTAGATGGTGGGCGGGTGCATCCTGCGGTCGATCATCGCCTTGGCGAAGTCCAGCGCGCTGACACCGATCTCCTTTTTGATTTCCTCGCAACTCACCACGAACTCGTGCATACAAATCCTGGAGGAATAGGCGGGGAATTTATCCTTGAGGCGTGCCATCATATAGTTCGCATTGAGGACCGCCAGCTCTGCCGATTCCTTCAGCCCCTCCCTGCCCAAGAGCTCTATATAGGCCAGAGCGCGGAGCGTCACCAGGAAGTTGCCGTAGAAGGTCTTGACCCCGCCGATGCTGCTTTCCGGAGCATCCAAGAGACCGTAACCGCTTTCAGTTTTGACCACCAGCGGCCCCGGCAGATATTTGGCCAGAGCCTTCTTGCAGCCGACAGGGCCACTGCCCGGGCCTCCCCCGCCGTGCGGCGTGCTGAAGGTCTTGTGCAGGTTCAGATGAACCACGTCATAGCCCATATCGCCCGGGCGGATGATCCCCATGATGGCGTTCAGGTTCGCGCCGTCATAATAGAGAAGCCCGCCGGCATCGTGGACAATTTTGGCTATCTGCTCGATATCCTTCTCAAAAATGCCGACCGTGTTGGGATTCGTCAACATGAGAGCCGCCGTATCGTTGCCGACCGCCGCCTTCAAAGCCTCCAGGTCCACACAGCCATCCGCCCCAGAGGGGATATTAACGGTGGTATAGCCGACCATGGTTGCCGAGGCCGGGTTGGTACCATGTGCGGAATCGGGCACGATGATCTTATCGCGCTGAGTGTCGCCACGCTCCAGATGGTAGGAGCGGATCAATTGCAGGGCCGTATACTCGCCATGCGCTCCGGCCGCCGGTTGCAGCGTCACTTCGTCCATGCCGGTAATTTCCGCCAGCTTCTCGGAAAGTCGATACATCGCCTCCAGCGCTCCCTGAACCGTTTCAGGGCACTGCAGCGGGTGAATCCCCGTGAATCCGGGCAAAGCGGCCACCTCTTCATTGAGCTTGGGGTTATACTTCATCGTGCAGGAGCCCAGCGGATAGAAGCCATCATCCACACCGTAGGCACGCTTGGAGAGCGCCGTGTAGTGGCGCACCAGTTCAATTTCGGAGACCTCCGGCAGCTCTGCATCGGCCGACCTCAACAATCCCTCGGGCAGGCTGTACTCGGGCACATCGCAGGCGGCGATGGAGAGGGTACGTTTGCCGGGTTGAGATTTCTCAAAAATCGTCTTCACGGCTGGACCTCCTTCAAGGTCGCTACCAACCGGTCGATATCTTCTTTTGTATTCACTTCTGTCGCGCACCAGAGAATTTCATGAGTCCCCAGCTTCAGGCCGGCCAATATATTCTTCTCTGCGCATTTTTTAATGATCAGGTCGGCGGGAGCCTGGCTCACCGCCACGAATTCGTTGGTGCCTTGGAGAGCGACTGCCGCGCCACCTCTTTCATCCCCTCCGTGCCGACTGCAGCCATGCAGACCGTCGCCGTCAGCGCACAGAGCGCCTGGTTGGAACAGATGGAGGAGGAGGCCTTTTCGCGCCGGATATGTTGCTCGCGCGCCTGCAGGGTCAGCACATAGGCGTCTCTGCCCTGAGCATCCTGAGTCTTGCCGACGACGCGTCCCTGCATTCTGCGGGTCAATTTCTCCCGTGCTCCGATAAAGCCCAGGTAGGGTCCGCCATAGGAGAGCGGCATCCCCAGCGGCTGGCCTTCACCCACGGCGATATCGGCCCCGCAATCAAAGGGAGTTTTGAGCAGTGTCGCGGCAAAGGGCTCCACCTGCATGATGTAGCCGCTCCCCGCCGCTTTGGTTGCTTCGCCAATCACCGCCGCGTCTTCAATGACCCCATAAAAATTGGGTTGTGCCAGCGCAACGGCGAAGACGTCATCGCTCAGCTTCTTCTCCAGATCAGTCAGCGAGGTTTTGCCATCTTCCAGGGCGATCATCTCCACTTCGAAGCCGAGCGGCAGAAGATAGGTTTTGACCACTTCAATGGAGTACGGATGAATCGCCTCGGATAAAAGCACCTTGTTCTTCTTGCGCTCGCTCAGCATCAGGATGCCATCGGCCAGCGCGGTCGAGCCGTCATAGAGGGAGGCATTGGAAACCTGCATCCCTGTCAGCTCGGTGATCATCGTCTGGAATTCAAAAATCGCCTGCAGAATCCCCTGCGACATCTCCGCCTGGTACGGCGTATAAGCGGTGACGAATTCAGAGCGGCTCAAAAGGCTTTTGACCACCGGCGGAATATAGCGCTGGTAGGCGCCGGCTCCCAGGAAGACACTCCCAAAAACCTTGTTGCGTGCTGCAAGCTCCTCGAACCAGCGCGCCACCTCCTGTTGGCTTTTGCCTTCAGGCAGGTTCATATCACGGGCAAAGATACCCTCCAGCCCCTCATAGAGGCCCTCCAGGCTCTTCACTCCCACCACATCGAGCATCTCGCGGATATCTGACGCAGTATGAGGTGTATAAGTAGACATACGTTTTTGTAATGTGCTGAGCGGCTAATACTGGCCCAGCTCAGTTTATTTCTTCGTCAGTGCGTCGTATTCTTCGGCGCTGATCAGCTCTTCAGAGACGGCGCTCACTTCCACCTTGATCATCCAGGCGGCGTTCGCATCCTGGTTAATCAGCTCCGGAGCGCTCTCGAGCTCCTCATTGATCTCAATAATAGTGCCGCTCACGGGGCTGTATATCTCCGAGACCGCCTTGACCGACTCCACGTTGCCAAAAGCTTCCCCCGCTTCTACGCTCTCACCCACCTGTGGCAGCTCCACAAAGACGATATCGCCCAGCTCACGCTGCGCAAAATCAGAAATGCCGACCGTATTGCTCTCAGGGTTATACCACTCGTGAGATTTCAGGAACTTGATTTTTGACATATATTACTCTTAAACAATTAGTTGTTATTTGTTTTTCTTGTAAAAAGGCAGAGGTACAATCTCCGCCTTCAGCTTTCTGTTTCGAACCTCAACCCACACGGTCGAAGCATTAAAATCTTTTTCCACACGGACCATCCCGATAGCCTGACCCAGTGTCGGACTGTGGGTGCCGGAAGTGACATGGCCAATTTGCCGCTCCCCGTCAAAGACCGCGCAGTTCTCCCGTGCAATGCCGCGCTCCACCATCTTGAAACCGAGCCGCTGATATTGGGGTGGCTTCTCCAGAAGCGCCTTCTTGCCGATAAAGCTCTCTTTGCCCATCTTGATGGTGAAATCCAGACCCAGCTCATGGCAGAGCGTCTCTTCGTTCATCTCGTGTCCGTAAAGAGGCATACCGGCCTCAAGCCGGAGCGTATCGCGTGCGCCCAGCCCCGCCGGCAGCATCCCCAGCGGCTTGCCGTGCTCCATGAGCAGCTCAAAAAGCGGCTCGGCGAACTCATTGGAAGAGTAGAACTCAAAGCCATCTTCACCGGTGTAACCGGTCCGCGAAAGAATCAGTTGCTCCCCGTTCAGAGAGAGCGTCTTGAAGGTGTAGCCCTTTTCGGGGATATCGGCCGCAGGGATGAACCGCTTCACTATCTCGATGGCCAGCGGCCCCTGCAAGGCCAGTTGAGCGGTGGCGGGGCTCGCATTTTCAAATTCGGTATCGCCCAGAAGCCGCGCCTCAATCCAGGCGGCATCCTTGGCCGTATTGGCGGCATTGACCACCAGGAGATACTCCTCGGCATGGATGCGGTAGACGAGGATATCATCCACCACGCCGCCGTCCTCATTGGGCAGGAGCGTATAGCGCGCCGCGCCATCCTTGAGCGTCGTTATGTCGTTGGTGATCAGGTTTTGAATGGTGGCGAAGGCGTCGCGCCCGCACAGATAAATCTCTCCCATGTGGGAAACATCGAAGAGCCCGGCCTTTTCCCGCACCGCTTTGTGCTCGGCTATGATACCGGTGGATTCAAACTGTATCGGCAGCTCATAGCCGGTAAACTCTACCATTTTGGCCCCCGCGGCCAGCATCTTGCCGTAAAAAGGAGTTCTTAGCATACTCTGTTATAGACCTGTTCTATTCAAAAAAAGTTTAAAAAATAAGGAGACTTCGCATTCTCTGGTTCGCTTCAAAGGTGCGCCTCTCTGCTCCGTTCAATCCGCCCCCAACCATAACGCCATCAAAAGCATTTGTCGAGCCTCGGTTCAATTGAAGCGCTTTTTAAAAGCCAACTGCGGCTAGCCTTTGTAAATCACATGAATCGCCTGCCCGAGACTATCCTCCACCGCCTCGTAAAAGCCTTCGGAGACACTCGGATGCGGATAAACCGATTTCAAAATATCGGTGCGCCTCGCCTTCATCGCGACCAGCGTCCCCAGGGGACCAATCATTTCCGGAGCCTCCGCCGCGACCAGCTCTACCCCCAGGAGTATCTCGGTTCCCTTCTCAAAGATAGCCTTCATGTAGCCGCGCTCCTCGCCGGCAATCAGCGATTTACCATTACCCCCCAGATTGAAGCGCCCCGGCTCAAGCTCATGGCCGGCAGCCAGTGCCGCCTCTTCGCTCAGCCCGACCGTGGCCACCGGCGGCGCCGTATAGACGCAACTGGGGATGCAGGAGAGCTCTGTCTGGCTGTCTTTACCTACCAGTCGGTCCACAATGCCGAGCGCCTGCGCCGTGGCGAAGTGTGCCAGTTGAATCGCCCCCCGTACGCAATCGCCCGCGGCGTAGATATCCGGATGGCCCGTCTGCCCCTCCTGGCTGGTCACAATTCCGCGATCAAACTCGACGCCGCTCAGCTCCAGCCCCTCCATGCTCCGCGGTTTACGGCCCACACAGACGATGACCAGCTCCACGGCCAGCGCCTTCTCTTTCCCCTTTTCCTGATAGACCACCTCCGTCTGCCCATCCGCCAGCTTCCGAAAGGCTTCCACCTGAGCCTGGGTCACCACTTTGACGCCGCCGCGTCTCAGGTTCAGGCCGATGTATTTGCTGACATCGGCTGAAAAGGGCGAAAGAATCCGCGGCAACCCCTCCAGAATTGTCACCTGGCTGCCGGCATCGCTGAAAAAGGTCGCCATCTCCACTCCGATGATGCCGCCGCCCACCACGACCACGCTCTTGCAGCCCTCAAAGCGCCGGGCCAGAATATCATCGGAGGTTTTACCGAGTTCGATTCCTTTAATCGATTGCGGCAGAACCGGCTCCGCACCCAGCGCCAGCAGGATTTTCTCACCCTGCAGCCGCTCGCCGGTAGATAGGCTGATTGTTTTTTCTCCCGTAAATGCCGCCGTGGCGGCGTAATGAGTCACGCCATTCGCCTCCAGGAGCGATGCAATGCCTTGGCTGAGCTTTTGTACCAACTGCTCCTTGCGTCCAAAAACCGCTTCCAGGCTCAGCTCCAGCCCCTCCAGAGAGCCCTCTATACCGAACTGGTTCGAGCGAACCCGCGCGAAAAGATGAGAGGATTCCAAAATCGCCTTGGTCGGGATGCAGCCTCGGTTCAGACAGGCCCCGCCAAGGCCATCAGCCTCGACCAGCGCGACGCTTAATCCATTGCGCGCGGCTCGGATTGCCGCCGTATAGCCTGCCGGACCCCCACCAATAATAACCAGCTCTTTCTTAATCAGTTCCATATTCTAAAACATTCACGGGATTCATGCCTCAGTTGGGCTTTAGAGGCATTTTACCAAAAACGCCCCTCCCTGCCAGCGAGAATTTCGCAGCCCCGCTTCCTGCCCGTCATACAAAAATAGCCCCCAAGCCCTTTTATCAGGCCGCGGGGGCTAACCCTTTCAAAAAAGGTCCTGTGCTTACCAGTTCTGCTTCATCACCTCAAAGTGCGCCTGAGGATGGATACAGGCCGGGCAAACCTTGGGAGCCGTCTTGCTGCTATGGATGTAGCCACAGTTGCGGCACTGCCAGGTGGTCTCACCTTCCCTGGTAAAGACCTGGCTCGACTCAATGTTCTTGATGAAGGCGCGGTAACGCTCTTCATGGCCTTTCTCGGCAATCGAGACATTGCGATACATGGCGGCGACTTCCGAGAAACCCTCTTCAGCGGCCACTTCCGCGAACTTCGGGTAGTCTCTCGACCACTCGTCATGTTCGCCCTGGGCTGCGGAGAGGAGGTTCTCCAGCGTACTGCCGATCACGCCGGCCGGATAGCAGGCGGTGATTTCGACCATGCCGCCCTCCAGGAATTTGAACATCCGCTTGGCGTGCTCTTTTTCATGGTCGGCTGTTTCCTCAAAGATCGCTGCAATCTGCACAAAACCTTCCTTCTTCGCCACGCTGGCAAAGTAGGTATAACGCATCCTGGCCTGGGATTCACCGGCAAAAGATGTCATTCCATTGACCCTTACGGTATGGGGTTATTAGAGCGAAAATTTTTCTCCCTTGTCAAGGTCTTTGGGCGGTTCAGCGTGAAACGCTTTTCAGACTCTTTTGGTCGACTTTACCGTTCTTCTGAATCCACCGGTCGATCACGCGGAAGCTGCGCCGGCCATGGCCCAAAATATGATGGTCCGAGCCCAGAGTGCTCAGCTCCCAGTTCACCAGAAGCCGCGCACCGCGGTAGCCCGGGCAGTAACGCCAGAGCCAGTAGTGAGTGTGGGGAAAGATTACCGCCAGGTCTATCAGCCCCGAGAGGCAATAGACCGGTATCTGCGTCGTGGCGGCCACGGGACGCAGGTCGTTTTCACGCGAAAGCACGAGACGATGCCAGACGGCGTCGCGGTCCAGTTGGGAGCGGCGGGCCTTGAACTCCGCGATCTCTTCGCGAACCAGAGGGTCTTTGAGACAACGGTGCAGAATCCGGCGCCCAAAGAAGCGCAGCAAAGAAAACTGTTTTTGTAGTGGAAGTTGAATTTTTTTGCCAAAAAAAGTGAAGCCAGCCACCGTGAGATGATGCACGAAGCCGCCGGCCAGAATCAACCCCTCTGGCGTAAACTTCTCCGGTGCCGCCCGCTGCAGCTCCAGGAGCTTCCAGGCGACCTGCGAGCCGAACGATTCACCAATCACCCAGCCGTGGCTCACCCCGTGCTCCGCCAGCTTCTCCAGGACCGCTTCGCCATACTGCTGCAGGCTCCAGGTCGTGGTCCGCGGATAGGTGAACTCCACGAAACAGTAGTGCGGGAGGACCTGCCGGCGAAAATCGCCAATCATGCTCCAATCGCCATGAATGCCGGGTAAATAGACAATCGTCGGCCCGCCGGGATTCCCATGAATCCGAATAAGAAGTGGTTCTTCCTGCATCAGGTGTGGTCAGGTATGGTCAGGAATGGTTAGCCAGGAATTTCTCGACACCCTCCGCAATCCCCTCACCCGAGAAAAGCGGCGAGACGTAACCACCCTCGGCCAAAACCTGGTCCTTAATCGGCTCTATCGCATTAGAGGGAGTAACGATGAAGTGTGCCACTTCGCGGCGCAGCATCGGGATGTCGTTATAATGATCACCGGCGGTGCAGACTCTGTCGGGGGTCAGCCCCAGATGCCGCTGCAGCTCCAGAAGCGTCGTCCCTTTGTTGTAATCAATATGGGCCAGGCGCGCATAGACATCGTTACGGACCAGAGTGAGCTCGGGTACATCGGCAAAGTGCTGCTCCACCTCGTCCAGAAGCTGGTCCGCCTGCGGGTTATTGGCGGCAATGAAGCAGAGCGGTGAGTAAGCATCGCTATAGAGCACGGAGTCTGAATAGTTCTTCTTGATCGATTCCTCCAGAGGCGAGAGCAGCGAATCAATCTTCTCGTAAAGCTCCTTGTGCACCTCATGGCAAGTCTGGTTCCAGGGCTGCATCGGCTCATATTCATCCCCTTTGCGTTCATAGAGTTCCCGCTCCACCGTGGAGAGGAAGTCCGGCAATACGTCAACCCCGCAATGATGGAGGGTCGCCAGCACTTCATGCCGGTCCCGTCCGGTACTGATCACCCATTGGACGCCCTTGGACTTGAGAGAACGGATTAGATTTAAAAAACGGGGTGAAATAGGGGAGGAATCTCCACTTTCGTGAAAGATTGTTCCGTCAAAATCAGTGCAAAGTAATCGAATCATAGAGTACCGAGAAGAAAAGAATTCTTACAAATACCGCCCGCCAGGCACAGGGCTTGCAGTCCTTTGAGTTTCATAGCAAAATGGAGCCGTGTCAAGGCCAAATGACCAATGGATTGCCCGCTACGACGAAGCTGTTTACCAGTTGGCGTTGGGCAACGTAGACCAGTGCATCGCGGAGCTCAGGGCGATCCTTGTGGACTACCCCGATTGCCTCGATGCCCAACTTGCGCTCGGCAATGCCCACCTGCGCAAGGAAGAACTGCAGGAAGCGCTCCAGGAAACACTCAAGGCCGTGGAGATGGAGCCCGAAAACCAGATGGCCCAGATGAACCTGAGCATTATCTATATGCGGATGGGCGATAAGGAAAAGGCGGAGCACCACGCCCTCCAGGCCAAACTTATCTACTGGAAAAAAAGCGGCAAAGAACCGCCCCCCTTCCTGCGGCAAGCCACACGGGAGAGTCTGGACGTCGTGGGCCAGAACCCTCCCCCACAGCCGATGATCTTCACCAAAAAGAAAACCGATCTGGAGAACCCCGAAACTCCCCAAAAACCCGAAACTGAATCCTGAATCTTAAATCTTAAATACTGAATTAGTACCCCCCCATGAAAGATGCAATGACTCTCCTGGAAGAGTTCAAACAGGGCAGAATCTCCGCCGAAGAGCTCCTGACCCTGCTGGAGAAGGATACATCGGTCGATCTCGGCTTTGCCCATGTCGATATCCACCGTGCCCGGCGCTGCGGCTTTTCAGAAGTCATTTATGGTGAAGGGAAGACTCCGGAGCAGGTTCTGGAGATCACGACCGAGATTTACCAAAACTCGGCGCAGGTTCTCGTCACGCGGATTACCGCCGCACATGCCGAGCTGCTCCGCTCGCGCTTCCCCGAAGCGCTCTACCACCAGAGCGCCCGCTGCCTCACCCTCGTGCGGGAGCCCCTGCCCCGGCGGCCGCTGCCAATAGCGGTACTTTGCGCCGGCACCAGCGACCTGCCCGTGGCCGAGGAAGCTGCCATCACCGCTGAAATCATGGGCAACAACGTCATCCGGCTCTATGATGTGGGGGTGGCCGGAATCCGCCGCCTGCTGGGCAACCTGGGCAAACTGCGTCAGGCAAGCGTCCTCATCGTCGTAGCCGGCATGGAGGGTGCCCTGCCGAGCGTCGTGGCGGGGCTGGTCTCCAAACCGGTGATTGCGGTGCCGACCAGTGTCGGCTACGGTGCGAGTCTGGGCGGTTTGGCGGCGCTTTTGGGGATGCTCAACAGTTGCGGCAGCGGCGTCACCGTCGTCAATATCGATAACGGCTTCGGCGCCGGCTACGCCGCAAGCCAGATAAACTCTCTTACCGTACAAAAACAGGAATTTACGAAAAAATGAAAACCTTATATTTAGACCTCGTTGGCGGAATCAGCGGCGACATGTTTCTGGCGGCCCTGATTGACCTCGGTGTTTCGGAAGAAGCCCTCAACCATGAACTCCAAAAACTGGGGCTGGAGGGCTGGCGCATCCGGACGGAAAGCCGAAACGTGCAGGGTATCTGCGGCACGCATCTGGATGTGCTCACTCCCCACGATCACGACCATGATCACGGACATTCTCATGACCACGATCACGGTCACGAACATGACCACCATGGACATTCCCACAGCCACGGCCATTCTCATGAGCATGGGCATTCCCATAGCCACGGCCACCCTCATGAACATGAGCATCGGGGGTTCACGGAGATTCGACAGTTGATTGAATCCTCCGCTCTTTCGGCCTGGGTCAAGGGGCGAGCGGTCAGTATCTTCCTCAAAATTGGCACCGCAGAAGCGAAAATCCATGGCAAGACGCTCGATACCATCCATTTTCATGAAGTCGGAGCGCTTGACTCCATCATTGATATCGTCGGCGCCTGCATCGCTCTGGAGCTGCTGGGCAAACCCCGGCTCATGGCCGGCCATCCAGTTGATGGCAGCGGCTTTATCCATTGCGCCCACGGCAAAATGCCTGTACCGGTTCCCGCCACGCTGGCTATTCTGGGGGCTCGCGGGGTGACCCTCTCCCAGTGCGAAGAGGATTCGGAGATGATTACCCCGACCGGTGCCGGCATTCTGGCCGAGTTTGTTGAGCTGTTCGGGCCGATGCGCGGTATTGCCGCCGAAAAAATCGGTTACGGCTTCGGCTCCCGCACCCTCAAAACGCGTCCCAATATGCTCCGCGCCGTTTTGGGGGCAAGTACCGCTTCGGCAGAGAGAGCGCATGACTGGGAGAGCGACCGGGTGGAGCTGCTCCAGACCAATCTGGACGACACCACCCCGGAGCTGCTGGGGCATGTCCTGGAGCGCGCTCTTGAGCTGGGCGCTCTGGATGCCTGGCATACCCCCATCCAGATGAAGAAGAGCCGCCCTGCGGTGGAGCTCTCCATCCTTTGCGACGCTTCGCAGTTATCGCTCTTTGCCGACCTGCTCTTTAGCGAAACCGGCACCATCGGCGTGCGCCACTACCCGGCCAGCCGCTTCAAACTGGCCCGCCAGAGGATGGAAATCCAGACGGAATACGGCGTCATACCGGTCAAGGTTAGCCGCAGCGGCTCCAAAATCCTCAATGCCAAGCCGGAGTTTGAGGCCTGCCGCGCTCTGGCAAAGGCTCAGGGCATCCCGCTTCGCGAGCTCCTGAGCCTGGCGGAAAAAGAGGCGATGCGCCTGCTGCTTCCTCCCGAAAAGTGAACCGGAGCTCCTGGAAGTTTTTCCCGAAAACCGGGAAACCTCCGAAGCAAAATCTGCTGATTATGCTCCTTGTGCCTCAGTGTCAACTTTGTTAAAGTGGTCTGGCTGTTATGCTGGTAGAGTTTACTAAAATGAACGGAGCCGGAAATGACTTCGTGCTAATCGACAATCGCAACCGAAAACTCTCTCTGCTCCCCGAGCAGATTGCAGGCCTTTGCAACAGGCAAAAGGCCATTGGAGCTGATGGACTTATCCTTCTGGAAAAAAGCTCTAATGGCAAGGCGGATTTTGCCTGGAAATTTTATAACAATGATGGCAGCCAGGCCGAAATGTGCGGCAACGGTGCACGCTGCTTCGCCAGCTTCATCCGGCGATTGACCGGCAGGGAGGATGAAATTTCTTTCGAAACCCTTTCGGGCATCATCCATGCGGAGTTTCAGGACCCTCTGGTCAAGGTGAGCCTGACCCCCCCTTCTGAGCTCAGACTCGGGGTCCGTCTCCAGTGGGAGGGAGAGGAGCGCGAAATCCACTTCCTCAATACAGGCGTCCCCCATGCCGTCTATTTTGTGGAAGAGCTCGCTTCGGTCCCGGTCCAGAAATGGGGAGCCAGCCTGCGCCACCATAACGGGTTCAGCCCCCGCGGGACCAATGTCAACTTTGTCCAGGTCCTGGAGCCGCACTCCATCCGCGTCCGCACCTATGAGCGCGGCGTAGAGGCCGAAACCCTCGCCTGCGGGACAGGGGTGACGGCCGCGGCACTCATCACCGCGCGCGTCTATGACTGGCCTTCACCGGTGACTGTTCTGACCCAGGGCGGTGAGCGCCTGCAGGTCGGCTTTTGCTGGAGCGGTGAGGATTTTAAAGACGTTACGTTAACGGGTCCGGCCGAGGTTTCCTTTACCGGACAAATAGAAATTTAGAAATAGGAGCTATTGTTATTTATGTTTAAAGGTGTTTACACAGCTTTGGTCACTCCGTTCAGGAATGGCAAGCTTGACGAAGAAGCCTACGTCAGCCTGGTCAACCGCCAGGTTGAAAATGGAGTCGATGGCGTCGTTCCGGTCGGCAGCACGGGCGAATCCTCCACACTTTCTCCGGAGGAGCATCTCCAGGTGGTTCAAAAGGCGGTGGAAACCGTGGCCGGCCGTGTCAAAGTGGTAGCCGGCACCGGCGCCAACAGCACGATTGAGGCGATTCATCTGACGCAATCGGCCGAAAAACTGGGCGCCGACGCCTCGCTGCTCGTGGCCCCCTATTACAACAAGCCATCGCAAGCCGGACTCTTTGAGCATTTCTCCCAGATCGCCCAGAGTGTCAAAATCCCGATCATTCTCTACAGTATCCCGGGCCGCTGCGGCATTGAAATCGGCGTGGAAACCGTCGCCCGTCTGGCGCAAGCCCATCCCAATCTCGTTGGAATCAAGGAGGCCGGCGGACACTCTGACCGCGTCAGCCAGATACGCCATGCCGTCACCAGAGCCGATTTCACCATTCTAAGCGGCGATGACCCGCTCACCCTCCCCTTCATGTCGGTCGGTGCCTGCGGGGTAATTAGCGTCGCTTCCAATGTGATTCCGGCGGAGATATGTGCATTGGTCCGCGCTTTTGCGGAAGGCAAGACCGCCGAGGCGCTTGCGATTCACGAAAAATTTTATCCGCTCTTCAAAAACCTCTTTGTGGAGACCAATCCGGTTCCGGTAAAAGCGGCGATGGCCATGATGGGCCTCTGCTCCGATGAAGTCCGCCTGCCGCTCTATCGCCTCTCCGATAAAAACCGCGCTCTGGTAAGGGAGACCCTGGAATCGCTGAACCTCTTAACCGCCGCCAACGGCTGAGCCTGCCCCATGCTGCAAGTTGCAATTATCGGCTCCAAAGGACGCATGGGCAAAATGCTGATTGCCTGCGCGGCGGAGATGCCCGAGCTCAATGTATCGGCCGTGGCTGACCTGGGCGATGACCTGAGCGCCGCAGTCCAAAGCGCCGATGTGCTCATTGATTTCAGTTTTCACGAAACGACTCAGCCGGTTGCCGAGCTCTGCGCGCAGATGGGCAAACCGCTGGTCATCGGCACTACCGGCCATAGCGCCGAGGAAAAAGAGGCGATCCAAAAAACCGCCCAGAAGATACCGATCGTCTGGGCCTCCAATTACTCGACCGGAGTCAACACCCTCTTTTGGCTGACCCGTAAGGCTGCCGAAATTCTGGGTCCCTCCTTCGATATTGAAGTGGTGGAGATGCATCACCGCCACAAGAAGGATGCCCCCAGCGGGACAGCCGATACGCTGGGACGTATCCTGGCCGAAGTCCGCAAGGCACAGTATGAAGAGGTCGCCCGCCACGGCCGCGAAGGGCTGGTGGGTGAGCGAACGGCCGAAGAAATCGGGATGCACTCTCTGCGCGGCGGCGACGTGGTGGGAGACCACACGGTCATCTTTGCCGCCGATGGAGAGCGGGTGGAGCTGACCCATAAGGCCTCCAGCCGCGAAACCTTTGCCCGCGGTGCCCTCCGTGCCGCGCTCTGGTGCAATGCAAAAGCGCCGGGTATCTATTCCATGCAGGATGTCCTCAACCTGACTTAACTTTTTACCAAATTAACCAGAATGAAAAATCAATTATCCCGCCGCGATTTCGTTAAATCGACGGCCATTATCGGAGCGGCTGCCGCCATGATGCCCTCGGCCATGGTCAAAGCCCAGGAAACCGCAAAAACCACAATCGCTTTTGTCGGTTGCGCACATATTCACACTCCCGATTTCATGAACAAGATGAAGGAGCGCGAAGACGTGAAGGTCAAGTATTGTTATGATCATCAGGAGGAGCGCGCCCAAAGATGGGCCAAGTTCCACTCCTGCGAAGCTCTCAGCGACAGTGCGGACAAGGTCTGGAACGACCCCGAAGTCCAGGCCGTCGTGATCTGCTCCGAAACCAATCTTCACCGCCCGCTGGTGGAAGGCGCCGCCAAAGCCGGCAAACATGCCTTCATCGAGAAACCGCTCGGTATCTCCGCCAAAGACAGCTACGCCATGGCCAAGGCGCTCGATAAAGCGGGCGTTCTCTTCACCACCGGCTACTTCATGCGGACAGACCCCAAGCTTCTCTTCCTGCGCGAACAGGTGGCCAACGGCGCTTTTGGCAAGATCACCCGCGCCAGCGCCTGGAATTGCCATAGCGGCTCGCTGGGCCGCTGGTTCGATACCGATTGGCGCTGGATGGCCGACCTCAAACAATCGGGCTGCGGCGGCTTTGGCGACCTGGGAACCCACATGCTCGATATCCTGATGTGGATTTTTGGCGACGTGGAAAAAGCGACCGCCGATATCCAGGTGGCCGTTGGCAATTACGAAGATACCGATGAGATGGGCCAGGGGCTCATCCACTTCAAAAACGGCGTCAGCGCCACGCTCACTGCCGGCTGGGTCGATATTGAAAGCCCGGTCACGCTCATCATCTCCGGCACCGAAGGCCACGCCATCATCAATCGGGGCCAGCTCTATTTCCGCTCCAATAAAGTGGAAGGCGCCAATGGACGCGAGCCCTGGCGCAAGCTCCCCGACGCCCCCACGGCGCCGATCCACCAGTTCATCAACGCCGTTCAGGGCAAGAGTGAACCGCTGGTCACCCCCATGGAGGCGGCCGACCGCGTCGCCGTGATGGAAGCAATGTACAAAGGCAGTAAGAAGAGCACCTGGGTTAAAATTTCCTAGGCTCTTCCCCAGCCAGAAGATGCGAGAGGTCATGCCGAGGTTTTTCAGAACCTCGCCTGACCTCTTCTCAGCTACGCCCCTTTTGCGCCCGACGCTATGAGCTCACCTCTCCTGCAAATTGAAAATCTCTCCCTCGGTTTCCAGACCGAAGGGGGGCTTCTGCGTGCCGTGGAAGGACTCTCACTCAGCGTAGAGGAGGGGCAGATCGTTTCGCTGGTCGGTGAAAGCGGCTGCGGCAAAAGCATCACCGCGCTGAGCATCGCCCGGCTGATCCCCTCCGTACAATATCTGGGCGGGCGGATTCTGCTGGCCGGACGTGATACGCTCACCCTTTCACGGCGGGAACTGCGGCAAATCCGCGGCAAAGTCGTCAGCTACATCTTCCAGGACCCCGCACTGGCACTGAACCCGACCCTTACCATTGGCGCGCAAATCCTGGAGGTGCTTCTGCTGCACCAGCCCAAAGCCGCCACCAGAGAGAGCTGCATCACCGCTCTGGAGCAGGTCGGCATCCCTTCACCGGAGCTGCGGATTGATGAATACCCGCACCAGCTCTCCGGCGGCATGAAACAGCGGGCACTCATCGCCATGGCGCTGGCCAGCCGTCCACGCCTGCTCGTGGCCGATGAGCCGACAACGGCGCTGGATGTCACCATTCAGGCGCAAATCCTCCAGCTCCTGGCCAGCCTGCGCAGCTCCCACCAGATGAGCATTCTGCTGATCACCCACAATTTGGGGATCGTCTCGCAGTTCGCAGACCATGTCGCCGTCATGTATGCAGGCCAATTGGTGGAAAGCGGGCCGGTCCGCCAGGTGCTGCAAACGCCGGCTCATCCCTATACCCGCGCGCTTCTGGCTTCGGTACCGCAACTGGGGGGCCGCCGCAGACTCTCTTCCATTCAGGGGCAAGTCCCCCCGCTTCACGCCATGCCCGCAGGCTGCCGCTTTGGCCCACGCTGCACCGAGCGTCACGGCGGCTGCAAAGAGCTTACCCCGGACCTCAGGGCGCACCCTACCCTTGCAGGCCACTACACCCGCTGCCTGCCCCCGAGACCCTAAAACTGATTTTTCCCGCCCTGCCACTCGCTTTTTCTTGGTATCCCCCTGGGGTTGGTGCCATAATAATTGCATGACGAATGAGGAAGCGTTAGATATTTTCAGGCAAACCGGGGCTTTGCTGGAAGGGCACTTCATTTTGCGCAGCGGCCTTCACAGCCGGCAATATTTCCAATGCGCATTGGCATTACAGGAGATGCCGATCGTTGAAAAGCTGGCAGCCGCCCTGGTGGAAAAACTGCGGCACCTGCAGGTACGCACCGTGATCGCTCCGGCCATGGGTGGGCTGGTCATCGCCCAGGAGGTGGCGCGCCAGCTTGGCTGCCGTTTCATTTTCGTGGAGAAGGAGGCCGGCCGCCTCGTATTGAGACGCGGCTTCAGAATCACCCCGGGAGAAAAAATTCTCCTTATTGAAGATGTGATCACCCGTGGCGGTCGGGTTCAGGAAACCCTCGATATCGTCAAGAAAAAGGGCGGCTCCGTACAGGCCCTCGGCGTATTGGTGGACCGCTCCCAGGGCCGCTTCCAGCCAGGAGTCCCGCTGGTCAGCCTCATTGAGATGGAGATGGAGGTCTTTGACCCCAAGAACCTGCCCGAAGACCTGAAGAACAGCCCTGCCCTCAAGCCGGGTAGCTAAGAGAAAAGTGAGGTATCCCTACCGATAATGAGTATTGAAGCAAATATAGAAAAAATTCAAAAAGAGATCGAGCAGGCCTGCGAACGCTGCGGACGCGAGCCCTCTGAGGTGACGCTGGTCGCCGTCAGCAAGTTTCACCCCTGGCAGGCAGTCTGCCGGGCCGCCGATGCGGGCGTGCAGGTTTTTGGGGAAAGCCGCGTGCAGGAGGCCAAACTCAAAATCTCGCAATGCCCCCCCGGCATCCGCTGGCAACTGGTTGGCCACCTCCAATCCAATAAGTGCCGCGATGCGGTCCAGCTCTTTGAGATGATCCAAAGCGTGGACTCCGCTTCGCTGGCCGAGCAGCTCAACAAGGCGGCCCAAAGGAGGAGCGTCTCCCTGCCGGTGCTCCTGGAAGTCAACGTCGCCGGCGAAGCCAGCAAGTTCGGCTATTCACCCCAGGCATTACTGGAAAATTTATTGAACTTGAACGAGCTGAGCCATCTGGAGATTCACGGCCTCATGGCGATCCCCCCCTGGACGCCCCAGCCGGAGAAGGCGCGCAGGCATTTCCAGAAGCTGGCCGACCTCAAAAAACAGTGCGAAGATATCCTGGGCGCACCGCTGCCGGTACTGAGCATGGGGATGAGTTCGGACTTTGCCGTGGCCATTGAAGAGGGCTCGACGATGATCCGCGTGGGAACCTCCATTTTTGGGGAAAGGAAGCGCTAACCCGCCTAAAATGCAGGAAAAACCGCGTTTTTTGAAAATTTCTCTTGAAAAAATTCTTGTACCTAGTAAAAGGAATTAACGTTCGCGTTAAAACTAAACTAAACTAACTGAACAGATATGGCTAAAGCAGCAGCAACTAAAGGTCAGGTTCTGACCAAAACTCAAATAATAACAGCTCTTGCCGAGAAAACGGATCTGCCTAAGAAAAAGATCACTGAAGTTCTCGAGGCATTTACTACGCTGACATACAAGAACGCCAAGAACGGCTTTACTCTGCCCGGGATTGGAAAAATTGTAGTGGATAACCGCAGCGCTCGCGTCTGCCGTAACCCCCAAACGGGGGAACCGGTCAAGGTGCCCGCTCGCAAAGTTCTCAAATTCAGATTTGCCAAGGCGGCCAAGGATGCAATCCTGCCGGCCAAGAAAAAGTAGTCTGATATTGTGAATCCTTTTTCAAGCGTCTATCCTCTCAAGGATGGACGCTTTCTCTTTCTCCCTGGCGCTGCCGGCCAGCCGCAGATAAACCTCGCGGATAGCGCTGCGCCACTTGGCCAGGGCCCCCATGAAAGATTCAATCCCGTCAAAACCGCACCGGATAGCCACGCGCAATAGCGGCGCATCCGTATCGGGCAACACCGATTCACCCTCATAGCTCCAGCGGCGGAGCACCTTCTCCAGAGCCATCAGTTTATCAAAGTTCTCAATCAAAATCGAAGAATCCTCCTCCGAAAGCAGGTCCTGGCTGGCCGCCAGCCGCAGCGCCTTACGCGTATTGGGCTGGAACCAGCCAAACTCCATGTTGAGCATCTGCGCCAGGAACTCCACATCCATCAGCCCGCCCACGCCGGTTTTGAAAGCCAGCGGGTCTTTGCCGTAGGGGGTCCGCTCCTTTTCCACCTTGAGCCGCATGGCCAGTATCTTCTCCTTCCAATCCTCTGAGTAAGCCTCCAGATTCCAGCGTGGGATTGAAAAGTTGGTCATGCTCCGAGCCATATCCATGAACTGGAAACCGGTCTCCACGTCGCCGCAAATCACCCGCGCGCGCGTCAGACTCTGAATCTCCCAGAGCTGCGCCCTGTGGCGATAGTAGCGCTCATAGCGAACCAGCGTGCTCACCAGCGCCCCCTTTTCTCCATCGGGGCGCAGGCGCGAATCGGTCTTGTAGGCGCTGCCCAGGGGTGTCTTGGCCCAAAGCAGGTCAATCAGCATGAAGGCCATCCGCTGGACCTTGTTTTCTCCCTTCCAGTGGGGAGTGCAGACAAAGAGAATATCCAGGTCGCTGCCGTAGGTCAGCTCGCGGCCGCCCAGCTTGCCCATCCCGATAATCGCGAAGGGAGGCTTCTTGAGGCGGAATTTCTTCATCACCACCCGCAGGGCATATTCAACGCAGGCCTCGCCCAGACTGTTGATCTCGGCCTGGTTTTGGGCAAAATCGCTCATCCCAACCAGGTCCCGCATGGCGATGCGCATCAGCTCCACGCGGTGGTAGCGCCGTATCCAGCCGTGCTGGTCCTCATCCTCCAGCCCATACTCCAGGTCCCGCAGCATTTCGCGCGCCTCCTTGACGCGCCGCAACTGCTCACCCTCCATGATTTCATCGACCAGGCCCGGCGTCTTGATTGCAACCTCGGCCAGGTACTCCGAGCGGTCAAAGAGCAGCAGGAGCAGGTCAAAGGTGAAGGGTGAGGAAAACCAGGTCTCAAAGAGGCTCTGCCGGCCGCCGTAATTCTGGATGAAGCTGTCGAGCCGCGCCAGAACACGGTCCGGGTCCGAGAGTGTTCGCAAATTGGCCTTGAAGCATTGCTGCTCCCCCGAGAAGCGCAGCCGGTACTCCGAGGGGCAGAGACGGAACAGCCGCGGCAAGAGCTTCCAGCCCAGCTCAAGAGTCCTGAGCGATACATGCACATAGCCGGGCCCCTGTACAAAAACCTTGACGAGGCGGTAAGCCGTGTCGGGGTCCTTAAAGCCGCTGCGGACCAGGAAGCTCTTCCACTCCTCCTCTTTCTCTTCAAAATCCGTGGGCAGCGTCAGGTCTTCATCAAGCGCGTCATTGTTTCGATGCACCACCTCCTCAAAAATCCGCCGCACCTCTGTCTGATAGTGGGTACACTGGGCGTCAAACTCCTCGGCCCCTTCAAAACCCATCAGCCGTGCCAGTCTGAGCCGGCGCAGCGCGCTCACCGGCAGCGTATGGGTCTGCTGGTTCTCCTCCATCTGGAGCCGATGCTCCACGTCGCGATAGAAGCGGTAAGCCTGGCGCAGGATCAGGGAGTCCTCCGCGGCCAACCGGTCATAGATCGCGAGCTTCTCGAGCATCCGCAGCGTCTGCCCTCCCTGCAAGTAAGGCATCTTGCCCGCATCGACCACCTGTATGGTCTGGACCACGAACTCAATCTCCCGTATTCCGCCCCAGCCCAGCTTCACATTGCGATGAAGCTCTCCGGAGCGAATCACCTCTTTTTCAATCCGCTCCTTGATCGCCGCCACCTCTTCGGGCACCTGCACGCTGACATAGCGCGGATAGCAGAAAGGGTGAATCATTTCGATGAACTCTGCCCCCAGGTCCGAGGAGCCGGCCACATGCCGCGCCTTGATAAGCATCATCCGCTCCCAGGTCCGGCCCCACTGCGAGTAATAGTTTTCATAGCTCTGAAGCGAGCGAACCAGCGAGCCGCTTTGACCCTCGGGCCGTAAACGCAGGTCCACGCGGTAGAGGCTCCCCTCGCTGCTGCTTTTGCTCACCTCATCGACGATCCCCTCCGCCAGACGCGTAAAAAACTGGTAGTTATCCAGAGCGCGGCGGGGGGTCTCACCATGCTCCGGTGGCTCTTTGAAGACGAAGCCATCGCGGGAGTAAACAAAGATCAGGTCGACATCGGAACTGTAATTGAGCTCCTGGCCGCCGAGCTTGCCCAGTCCAATCACGCTGAAGTTGGCCGTCACCCAGCGGCCCCGCTCATTTTTATAATAGGGAGCGCCGATTTTTTCGGTCAATTGCAGCCAGACCAGTCGGAAGACAGCCTGCAGGCAGATATCCGCCAGGTTGGAAAGCTCTTGCAAAATCAGGTCGGTGGAGCCGAGCTTATTGAGGTCACGAGCGGCGATTTTGAAAAGCTGGCGGGTTTTGAACTGCCGCAACAGCCGGCCGGTTGCCTCGAAGTCACGATTGGCCACCTCTTCCAGCAAGAGATCGGCCAGCTCCTGCCGCAGCTCGGTGACCGTGGCCGGGTCGGCAAGCTGCGCCTCGTCAAAAAGATTCTTGTGGAGCTCTCCATCGCTTTTGAGCCACTGCGGATGGTTCTCCAGCACCGTGGTGAGATAGGTCGAGCTGCTCACCACCCGCCAGAGAAGCTCCATTTGCCGCTGGTTCATCCCCTCCAGAGTCTGGGCTACGACGGGGTCGGCCTCCTCCATCCGTCGGTAAAAGAGCTCCATCCGTTCCGGAGCGTCCGCAGTGGTCAAAAATTCTTCAAAATGAGGATTCACCTTGCTCTGCCTCTTCACTTCCTGTCGGTTCAGTCGCCGCTCCTGGAAACGATCCCCACCAGCGCCCGCTGCAGCGCCAGCGCCGAATCGCCTCCGCTAAAGACCAGAGCGCGATTGCACTCGAAGAGCTTTTCCATCGCCTGGACCAGCTCCTCAAGCGTATAGTTCTGCGCATGTTCAAAAGCTTTGGAAACCATATAGGGGTTCATCAGGGAGGGATTGAACTTCCGGTCTTCGGGCAAGAGCCCGGCCGGCAAATCCAGCTTCACGCTGCGCCCGCCGCCGCGCGCATAGCCCTGCTCGGCCAGCCCGCGCAATATCAGCATCAGCCTCACCTTGGAGATCACCCCATAGAGAATCCCCAGCTCACTCATGGCCGAGTTACTCCTCACCTCCGCCAGGTCGTTATCCAGATGGTGGACAGTCCGGGCCAGATTACGCTCGCCAATCGCATCGGCCAGGGCGAAGCTCCTGGATTGCTTGCCCTGGGGGACCAGTTCCAGCACCGCCTCCTCGGTAATCGTATCTCCATCGCCCAGGTAGAGCGTGAGCTTTTCGAGCTCGCTATTCATCTGCCGCAGGTTCGGCCCCACAAAAAGAACCAGCGTATTGAGGGCCCGGGGCTCAATCTTCTTGCCCCTCTCTTTCACCTCGCGCAGCACCCATTGCTCAAGCTCGCGCTCCCAGCCGCGGTCCCTGATTGAAATCGCCTTAAATTCCCGAGTCGCCGCCAGCTTGCTCAACGCCTTGAAGAAAACACGCCGCGAATCCACCTTGCCGGCGCTGATCAGGAGCCGCACCCCTTTCCACTGGAAGGCTTTGAGCATCTCGGCCACCTCCGCCAGACGCCGGGTCACATCCGCACTGGCCGAAGTACGGTCCTCGCCCAGGAAACTACAATTCTTGAGCCAGACCAGTTTGCAATTCCCAAAGAAAGCGAACGTCCTCAAGGCCCCTTCCATCTGCTCCAGCGCCCTCAGGGCTTCCTGGGAATTGGAGACCGCCGCCTCGATGATCTCCGCGTCGCTCCCTCCGTGGCTGCCGCGCCAATGCTCGAAAACCTCCTGGCTCAGCTCCTTAACCGAGTACTCGTCTTCACCATAAATAAAAACCAGGTGCGATTCTTCCAATTGATTAGTCTTGCTCATCTTTTCTGGGGCGTTTCAATTCCTCATAGAGAGGACGGACATCCTCTAAAACCTCCAGCAGTTCTGGCAAGATATAAATCGGTTTTTCCAACATGATGGAGAGCACCAGGCAATCGCTTGGCCGCGCATCGAGCTCCACCATCTTCTTGCCCAGCTCGTTTTTCTGTAAAAGGTTGAGCCGTGCATGGTAGGTCTCTTCGCGCATATCCACGATCACGCAGTGCGTCATTTCAATCCCAAAGCCGAGCATCAGCGAGCCCATCAGGTCATGGGTCAGCGGCCGGTCATGTTTCTTGCCCATCAGGCTCAGGCCCATCGCGATCCCCATCCCCATATCCACCTGTATGACAAAAAGCTTCTTACCGGCTTGCAGGAAGACCGCCATCCCTTTGTTCACCGGGATGATGTCCTCCACTTTCACCAAAGTCCAATCCTTCCTTCCCTTCATCACCACCTATTCTACCCTCCCCGTTCCCAATAAACAAGAGCCGCCTTGGGGCAGGAGAAGAATTTTTAGCTTTTGCTCTTCTTACCACCTCGAAAAAGAAAATTTTTTTATCCAAAACCCCTTGAAACAAAGCATAATAATTCTGCTGGATATTTGAATTGCAGGATGTTAGCATTTATCGCCTGGATGGTATAGGCCATGATTGGAGCACAGGCGGCGCCCTCTCTCTGTCATGCCTGGCCAAAAGGTATAATAGATTAATTTATGAAAATTTATATTAACGGTAATTTCTTTAGCGAAGAAAATGCTAATATCTCGGTTTTTGATCATGGTTTACTATATGGCGACGGCATTTTTGAGGGAATCCGCGTCTACAACAAACGCGTCTTTAAACTGGTCGAACATGTAGAGCGGCTCTACTACTCCGCCAAGGCAATCGCGCTGACCATCCCGATGTCGGAGAAGGAGATGATCGAGGCGGTCTTGGAGACCTGCAGAGTCAACGAGCTGAGCGATGGATATATCCGCCTGGTCGTCACCCGCGGCGTGGGGACTCTGGGGCTCGGTCCCGACCGTTGCGGCACCCCGCAAATCATCATCATCGCCAGCAACATACAGCTCTACCCCGAAGAATTCTATACCAGGGGGATGAAGATCATTACCGTCCCGACCACGCGCAATCACCACAATGCGATTAACCCGGCCATTAAATCCCTGAACTACCTCAATAACATTTTGGCAAAAATCGAGGCCAATAATGCCGGCGTGCAGGAGGCGATCATGCTCAACAGTCAGGGCTTCGTGGCTGAGTGTACCGGCGACAATATCTTCCTGGTCAAGAAGAACCAGCTCATCACGCCGCCGCTCTCCGCAGGGGCGCTCTATGGAATTACGCGGGGCACGGTGATCGACCTGGCCCAAGAGGCCGGCATTGAAACCTCTGAGCCCAACGTGACCCGTTACGATGTTTACAACGCCGATGAATGCTTCCTGACCGGTAGCGCAGCGGAGCTGATACCAGTTATTGAAGTCGATGGCCGCCAGATAGGGACAGGCGCTCCCGGACCCGTCTTTAAAAAATTGTTGGACAGCTTCCACGATTTGACGAAAAGCTCGGGAACGGCTATATTTGTATGACGGAGATACTCTCCGCAGAAGGATAAATAATCTATGATTTGCCAGATGTGTAACAAGGCCGAAGCGACAGTCCACCTGACCCAGGTGGTTGGCGGAAAATCCAAAAAACTGGACCTCTGTGCCAACTGCGCCGAGCAATGCGGTGTGGATGACCCGGCTGGCTTTTCAATGATTGAAATCCTGAAAAAATTCTCAGGTGTTTTTGGGCAGGAGGAAGAGCCGCCCCCCAGGATTACGGAAAAATCGTCCAGTATTCGCTGTCCTGTTTGCGGCTATAGCGAGCAGGATATGTCCAAAACAGGGCGTGTCGGTTGTCCCTCCTGCTACATCACCTTTGAAAGAGAGCTGGAAAAAGCGCTCAAATCAATGCACCGCGGCACTCGCCACGTAGGCAAACAGCCCGAGCATATCCCGCTGGAGCCCGAACCGCTCTTACCCGAAGAGCCGGTGCAGGAAGTGGTCCCCGAAAAAAAGCCGGCCGTGCGCAAACAGGCCCGCGCCACGGCTCAAAAGAAAAAACCGACCTCCAAAGAGGCCGCGGAAACCGAGGTGGCCGAGGCCGCCCCTGTGGAGACGCTCGCCAAAGAAGAGCTCTCACTCATGCGGAACCTCGTCAAATCCAAAGAAGGAATGCTCGAGGAGGCCATCGAAGTGGAAAACTACGAGTATGCGGCCAAAATACGGGACGAAATCAAAGATTTAAAAGAAAAAATAGAGAAGCTTTCTCTCTCCGCTAAAAAGGAAAAATAATGACACTCTCCGAGTTTCTTATACCTCCGGCCGAGTACGCCGCGCGTCGCGGCCCAGAGGATGTCATCGTGCTGAGCAGCCGTGCCAGGCTCGCTCGGAACCTTTGCGACTCCTCTTTCCCCGCCTGGGCAAAGAAACCAGAGAGACTGCGCATCCTCAAAAGAATCAGCGATGCCGTCTTGAGCCTGCCGCCGATGAAGTCCTGCCTCCTGGAGAGCATGGACCGCTTTAGCAGCAATGATAAACTGGCGCTCATGGAGCGGCACCTCATCAGCAGGGAGCATACCGCCCGCGGCGTCGGCAGCGGCCTGGCCATCAATAAGGAAGAGAATATCTCGGTGATGATCAATGAGGAAGACCACTTGCGGATGCAGGCGATCTTGCCAGGCTTCCAGATACGCAAAGCCTGGGAGCGGGTCGACCAGCTCGATTCAGAACTGGAAAAAAAGATACCCTATGCGTTCCATCCCGACTATGGCTACCTCACCGCCTGTCCGACCAATCTGGGCACCGGCATCCGCGTAAGCGCCATGCTTCACCTGCCCGGGCTGGCTCTGACCGATCAGATCAACCAGATCGTCGGCGCAGTCAATAAACTGGGATTGGCCGTGCGCGGTATCTACGGAGAAGGCTCCGAAGCGCTGGGCAACCTCTTCCAGGCATCCAACCAGATGACCCTGGGCGAAACGGAAGAGAATATCGTCAGCCGGCTCGAGAAAGTCATCCGGCAAGTGGTAAGAAACGAAGAGAACGCCCGCCAAACCCTCATGGAAGAAAAGGGCCAAATCACCCTTCTCAACCATGTCGGCAGAGCTTGGGGCATTCTCTCCAATTCCTACATCATCGAAACGCGAGAGACGCTGAACCTGCTCTCCTTCATTCGGTTGGGGATTGACCTGGGGATGTTCCCCAAAGGCAAGCGCAGCGACCTTGAAGAGCTTTTCCTCATTACACAGAGGGGGCATCTTCAGCTTGACTCCAAGACGAAGCTCGACGCCACCGAACGTGACAAAGCACGAGCGAACATTCTCCGCAAGAAAATTTTGAAGCTTAAGGCGCCCCAGAAAGCAAAGCTCAAAGATAAGGAAGAAAACTGAAAAAAACGGGGGCACCCCTCCTCTGAAGAGAGGCAATGACTGCGGCAGGCAGAGCCGCCCAGCTCCGGCAACGTGAGCAAAACCCTCACGATATTGAATCTGGAGCGACCGCTATCCGTCAAAGTAAAAGAGGGGCACAGAATGCGCCCCACAAGATTTTAGAAGAAATATGGCATCAGACGACAACATCAATAACTTCACACCGCGCGCTGAGCAGGCTCTCAAGCTGGCTCATGCCGAGGCGGTTCGCCTGGGACACAACTACATTGGCACCGAGCATCTTCTCTTGGGCCTGATACTGCTGGGAGAAGGCGTTGCCGTAATGGTACTGAGCAAGCTGGGAGTCGATTTCTCGGTTCTGCGCAGAGAAGTTGCCAAGGCAGTCATCAAAGGCGATGAACCCAAAACCACGGGGAACCTTCCTTTCACTGCACGTGTCAAGAAGGTGTTAGCCCTCTCGGCCCATGAGGCCCGGCGCCTGGGCCATGACTACATTGGCACAGAGCATCTCCTCCTGGGGCTCTTGAAAGAGGGCGACGGGGTGGGCGCCAAGGTGCTGCGCAAACTCAATGTGGACTTGGAGAGAGCTCGGCAGGAAGTGTTGAAAACTCTGGGTAACCCCGGCCAGGAAGCCGAGGGCTCATCCGGTCTGGAAGAATTCATCCAGG
>JAGVTF010000116.1:0-11657 GCA_019136955.1 Verrucomicrobiota bacterium | reverse complement strand
GGCGGAGCAGGGCGAAATCCCCGGCAAAAAAGGTTCACCCCCCTCCGCGCTCAAGACTTTTGGACGCGACCTCACCGAGATGGCCGCCAAACAGCTCCTGGATCCGGTCATTGGCCGTGCAGATGAAATCCAGCGGGTCATGCAGATACTCTGCCGCCGTACCAAGAATAACCCGGTCCTGCTGGGTGAAGCCGGCGTGGGCAAGACCGCCATTGTAGAGGGTCTGGCCCAGAAAATCGCCGCTGGGGACGTACCGGAAATTCTCCGCCAAAAGAGAATCGTCGGGCTCGACCTCCCCCGAATGGTTGCCGGTACAAAATACCGCGGCCAGTTCGAGGAGCGCATCAAAGCGCTTATGGATGAAATCCGCCAGGCCCGCAACGTTATCATTTTTATTGATGAGCTTCATACCATCGTCGGCGCCGGCTCTGCCGAGGGCGCCATGGATGTCGCCAACATTATCAAACCGGCCTTGAGCCGCGGTGAGTTCCAGTGCGTCGGCGCGACCACTCTGGAGGAATACCGCAAATTCATCGAAAAAGACGCCGCCCTGGAGCGCCGCTTCCAGAGCGTCAAGGTCGATCCCCCTTCCCTTGAAGAAACGGTCGATATTCTCCGCGGTATCCGCTCCAAATACGAGGAGCACCACCGCGCCAATATCACCGATGAGGCCATCCATGCGGCTGTCCGGCTCTCTGACCGCTACATCACCTCGCGCTTCCTTCCCGATAAGGCGATAGACGTCATTGATGAAGCCGGCTCCTATTGCCGGATGGCGGCTGAAGTCGCCCCTCCGGAATTCAAGGAGATGGAGAAGGATATCGAAAAGGCTCGCGAGAAAAAGGAGAAAGCCATCGCCGAGCAACGCTTCGAAGATGCCGCCCTCTTCCGTGACGCCGAGCGCCAGAAGGCTGACTCACTGGAGAAGGCTCGCCAGCAGTGGCGCGCCATCGTGGATGAAAAAAAGGTGACCGTCGATGAAGCCGATGTGACGCAGGTGGTCTCCAAATGGACCGGAGTCCCCTTGCGCGGAATGGAGAAAGATGAGCTCAAACGGCTTCTCTCGATGGAAAAAGAGCTCTCCGCCCGAGTCATTGGTCAGCAGACTGCCGTCAGCTCCATCAGCAAGGCGCTGCGCCGCTCCCGTGCCGACCTCAAGGACCCCAAGCGCCCGATCGGCGTCTTCATGCTCCTGGGGCCGACGGGTGTCGGCAAGACGCTGCTCAGCCACGTATTGGCCGAGTCGATGTTCGGCGATGCCAACTCGCTCATTCAGCTTGATATGAGCGAATATATGGAAAAGTTTACGGTCTCCCGTCTGGTCGGCTCGCCTCCGGGCTACGTCGGCTATGACGAAGGGGGGCAATTGACCGAGAAGGTCCGCCGCAGACCCTATAGCGTCGTGCTTTTTGATGAAATTGAAAAGGCGCACCCCGATGTCTGGAATATCCTCCTGCAGATACTCGAAGAGGGTAAACTGACGGACAGCATGGGCCGCGTGGTCGATTTCCGCAACACGATCATCCTGCTCACCTCCAACGTGGGTACCGAAACCATGCGCAAAAGCAATATCGGTTTCGGCACTCCCAATGAAGAGGCAGACCATGAGCGCCTGAAAAGCCAGCTCCTGGAAGAGGCCAAAAAGGTCTTCCGTCCGGAGTTCCTCAACCGGCTCGATGAAATCCTGGTCTTCCGCTCTCTCAACAAGGAGGACCTCATCAAGGTGCTCGATCTGGAAATGAGCAAGCTCTCGGCCCGTTTGCGGCTCAAGGATATTGAGCTCGAGCTCGAAGAGGCCGCCCGCGACCTCCTCATTCAAAAAGGCTATGACCCTGTCTACGGCGCGCGGCCAATGCGCCGAACCGTTGAACAGATGGTGCAGGACCCCCTGGCCGAGGAGATACTCCGCGGCCATATACGCCCGGGCGAGCTCGTCAAGGTGGGAGTCGATAAAGAGAGCCTGGTCTTTTACCAGGGCTCGGCGGAAAAGCTCCTGAAAAATCACCAGTCCAACATGGAAAACTCCTCCAGCGGAGGTGAAAAGAAAGATTCACCCGACTCGGACAAGCCGATTAAAACCAATCGCAAATCTGGCTCAGCCGAGTAGAGGCCATGAGTGAAGGCAGACTGCGCAGATGCGGAGAAAGAAAAGGAGACCCCTCCGATTTTGAATCCCATCGGGCGCAGTTTGCTTTTCTGCCGGCCAGCCAGACCAGTCAGAGCCAAAGCCACGTCCCGTGAAAATCGCTTTCCTGATCCCCGATGACCGCGACGAGCTCCGGCGCTATGAGCTCCCCTCCCCGCTCTTTGGCCCCGCTCCGGATGCGCTCCTAAGTGGTTTTGCCCAACTGGCAGAGAGCAGGCCCGATTGCGAGGTCCACGTTCTCTCCTGCTCCAAAGCCTCCTCACCGGCACCGGCCAAAATCTATAATGACCGCATCTTCTATCACCAGCTCCCCGTCTCTCCCCTCGGCTACCTCAAAACCCTCTATAGCGGCTGCATTCGATCCATCCGTACCCGCCTCCGGAGCATCAGGCCCGATATCGTCCACGGTCAGGGAACTGAACGCTATTGCGCTCTGGCAGCCGTCCGCTCCGGCTTCCCCAACGTGTTGACCATTCACGGCAACATGCGCTCCGTTGCGAAAGTGAACCGCGCCAAACCGTTCTCCTTCTACTGGCTTGCCGCACGGCTCGAAGCCTGGACTCTCCCCAAGACCGGCGGCGTCATTGCGCTCAGCCGCTACACCCAGGCCAAAGTCAAAGCGCTCACAAAGCGCACCTGGGTCATCCCCAATGCCGTGGAAGAGCGCTTCTTCCAACTGGAACCCTCCAGCGCCGACAGCGAGACTCAGAACCCGCAGCTCGCCTGCCTCGGGACGATCTGCCACCACAAAAACCAGAACTGGCTCATCCAGGCTCTGGCCCCGCTTCAGGAACAATTCGGCTTCGCTCTGAATCTATACGGCGGAGCGCTTCAGGGCTCCCCCTATACCGAGGAATTCCATTCTCTTTTGGAGCGTCACCGCTCCTGGGTCCGCTTTCACGGCCACATCCCGCGCTCGGAGCTGCCGCAGGTCTATGCCCGGAACTCTCTCATCCTCATCCCTTCACTCGAAGATAACTGCCCGATGGTTGTCCTGGAAGCGATGGCCTCCGGTCTGCCTGTTATCGGCTCACGCATTGGCGGTATCCCGGACCTCGTCCTGCCCGAAGAGACAGGCTGGCTCTTTGAGAGCCAAAACCGGGAAGACTTCCAGAACGTACTCCGCCAGGCGTTGAGCTCACCCGTCCAGCTAAAAGAAAGAGGAGAGAACTCACGGAGCGTCGCGCGCGCGCAGTTCTCTCCCCTCAAAATCGCTCAGCGCCACCTGGAGGTCTATAAGGAAGTGCTCTCGGGCAGCTCTCCTTAGGCGGCGCCGGCGGCGTTTCAGCGTTTCCTATTCTTCCGTCCCGCTTTCCAGAAGCAGGTTGATTACGAAAGCGTGGGGGTCATCCCTGTCCTCCATTTCGACGAAGGGGCCCATCTTCTTATTGACGGCTGAAAGCTCAATATCCTCAATCGCGCCCGAGCTCTTGTTCATATAGACGTGCGGACCCTGCCGGTAGGCGACGCCCTCAAGACGTTCCACCTTTTCTTCAAGCGCTTTTTCCAGATCAACCCGCTGCAATCTGCGGTCTTCCAAAAACGGCCTGGCCGTATAGAGTAGCTGGTAGGTGAGGGTATCCGCCGTGATCTTCTCAGACGTTGTAACCGTGAGCACGTTGCGCCCGGGGAGCTCTGATTTTGCCAGTGCAAACTCTATCTCCAGTTCTTCCTTGGTCTCGCGGTCATATTTCCAGCCTCGGACCTTCACATCCTGCGCCCAATCAGGCATCCGAACATGGAGAGGCGGAACGGCGGCGCCCGGAGTGCCGAGCAGCTCCAGGTTATAGGCGATGAGATTCGGGCCGCTCGCATCCTCTGCCGGATTCGATTTTACGATCCATGCCTGCTCGCCCACATCCACAGCCGTCTCAAAGCCGATCGGGAAATTGTACCAAATCCCCGCTTCGGAGCCGACCGCCAGAAACGAGAGCATTTTGTGGAGCGCCCACGGCACATGGAAAGAGCAGCACCAGAGCGATTCTTGCGATTGCTTCAGGTAAGCGAAGGGCCCCACATCATCAACCCCCATGAAACGGTGACCGTATCCACCGGTGCTCCACTGGTTGGGCTGGATGCCGTTCCAGTAAAGCCGCTCAGCCATGTCCAGATAGCGGGTCTGGCCCGTATTGGACCAGAGGAGCAGGTTCAGCCGCAGCCAGTCGGCTTCCGAGCAGCCTTCATCTCGGTTGTAGCCGGTAACCCAGAATTTTTCCAGCACGCTGCCGGCCGGATTCACGTAGCCGCCCGTGACCACCGCATCCCAGCGCTCCACCGCGCGCTTGAGATACTTCTCCTGGCCGCTCTCCTCGTAAATCTTCACCAGCATACTGGTCTGGCTCAGGCTGCCATGGGAGTGACCCACCGGCAAGACGTCGAACTCCTCATGGAAATCGGCAAACTTACAGGCGCTTTCCAGATAGCGTCTCTCCCCGGTTACCTTGTAGAGGTCCAGGAGCCCTTCCATCCCTTCATAAACGCAAGTCACGTAGGCAGAGGCATACTGTCCCTCGGTCCGGTATTCTTCCACGCGCTCAGGGTCGCAAAAACGGGGATACACCGTGTTGACGTAGAAATCACCCAGCTTCCGTGCCGCCTCTTTGACGCCCGGGTGGTCAAACTTCATCGCCGCGGCGGTCAGCCCGAGCAACAGGCGGCCATTGCCCCAGAGAATCGGCATCATGACCGTACGGTCGGTCGTCGGGTCAAAATCAATCTCCTGCTCCCAATCCACCTCTGCCCCAAAGTGCCCATCCTCCTTCTGGTATTGGGCGATCTCATCAAGCAGCGCATTGAGCACCTCCGGCCACGGCTCATCGGCGCTTGATACATTCGAAGCGACCTCGATAAAACGGCCCGAGATATCGCCGCTGAAATGCGTAAACCAGCGAACCTGGTTGAAGTTCACGTCGGCCAGAATGAAGTCCTTGTTAAAGGGCGCTTTGGTCAGACGCTCAAGCCCCGCTTCATAGGAGGCCAGCGGCTCACCCAGCAAACGGGTTGAAGGATTCTCCGCCACATCAGGCCGCACCCACTGGCCGCTTTCCTGAAAGGCTACCGCAGAGGGAAGCGCAACGGCAGATGCCCGCTCACTCTTTTCAAAGGCCTCCGACGAAGTGCCGCATCCGGCCAAAAACACGCAGGATAAACCTGCACTCAGTAAATGGATTTTATTCATATTCAGCTTTCTCATTTTAAATCTTCAAGTCACTCTTGCTTCATTATTTCATCGGCTCGACGAAACGGGGCTTCAACAGGCTGATATTGAGCGAGCTCAGCAGGCGGCTCAGCTCCTCATACATCGCCTCGTCCTTATAGGTGCCGACGATTGCCCCACCCGAACCGCAGAACTTGGCGCTGGCCCCCACCGAGCGGGCCGCATCGACCATCTCCAGGTTCCCCTGGCTGATCTGATAAATCTCTTTGCGTTTATCAAAGTTGGAGTTCAATAGCGGCCCTACCTCCTCGTGGTTCTGGCCGCTTTGGATGGCCTCGCTCACACGGTCCGTCAAATCTCCCCAGAAAAGCATGGCATTGACCACATCGGTCTCGGCGCGGTTGTAGCGTCCGCGAATATCATTGTGGAAAACCTCGGTCCCCTCGCTCATCTCATCGCGATAGGCGATATAGAGCGGCGGCAGGTTCTCCACCGGCAGATACCGGTAGCGCCCATAGCCATGAGAGCGCATATACTCCCTTTCAAAATCCATATAGACCAGTCCCTGATACACCTGCGCCACTCGGTCCTGCAGCCCGGCCGGTATATCGAGCTCGCGATTCTCAACCGAAAGAATCAGGTTCGCCTGAACCGGCTTGGGAATCCGCAGCCCGTAAAACCTCATCAGAGCCCGCAGGCAGGCCGTGATAATCGCGCTGGAGCCGGCCAGGCCGACACGGCTGGGGATATCCGTCTCATAGCGCAAAGTGAAGTTCCGCTCATCAAGCTGCACCCCCGTGGCACGGCAGTAATCATGGAAGACCTTGATCGTCGCCTTGAGCAGCCGTATCCCTCCATAGTAACCATTGAGCCGTACATCGGCGGCCAAATCCTCGATGCTCTCGAACTTGGATTCATCGCGACTGTTGGAGAGAATCTCCAGCTCAGGCGTCTCATAAATCAGGACCGTCGCATGGAAGTTGCTGAATGTAAAAGAAATCGTTTTACCGTGATAGCCGTCGGAGGGATTCCCCACCAGACCGGCCCGCGGATATGCTACAGATTTGATAATCATGAGTTATTCTTCAAAGTTTTTTTGGAAGTACTTCATCAGGAGTTTTTGCCGATCGGTCGGGGTGGGGCTTCGCCGGTTATCATTTTGGTCAGCTCCGTGCTCCACGCTCCAGCCGTCCCACTCGCGGAACGCATGGTAGCTCCAATCCCAGCCATACTCCTCCATGAGTTCGATTAAATCGCGCAGGTAATGGTAGGCGCTCTCCCCCGGTGCCCAGCGGATGGCGGAGAACTCCCCAATGTAAATCGGGACGTTGTATTTCTGTTGAAAATCCACGGCAGGCTGCAACGCTTTTCGCATCTGCTCCTTATCCCAATAAACGCCGCCAATCTCGCCCGGGTAGGAAAGAGTCGCCGGACGACCGCCAAAGCCTTGATGAGTGAAGGAGTGGGGAGTATAGAAATGCGGACTGTAGACCACGTTGCCCATCGCCAGCGGCCTGAAACCGCCCATCGCCTCTACCCCGCCCCAATGGTTCGGCTCGATGATGAGGGTTCGCTCCGGGTCGATTGCACGGATGGCACGGGCCGTTCGCTCTGCCAGGGATTGCCCCTTGCCCCTGCCATGCCAGCGGGCAAGGCCGGGAGTCGTGCGGTCATCCACCGGCTCATTCATCAGATCAAAGCCCCAGATACCGGCTTTGCCCTGATAGCGCCGGGTCATCTCTTCCCAGATACGGACAAATTTATCCTGGTAACGCTGGCTGTTCCAGACGCCCCCCTCGCTGGTCACGTAGCCGCTATCGCCCAGGCGAGCCCCGGGCGGCGAATGCAGGTCGAGCACGATCAGCATATCGCGGCTGGCAATCTCGGGCAGGAAGCGGTCAAGCTTCTCCAGGCTCTCCTCCAGCCACCGGTCGTACTCCTCATCGGTGGGCGTTTTGCCGGTATAGACCAACTGCCAGCGCATCAGGTTCGCCCCCCAGGAGCGGAGCGCGTCGAGGTCCTCAATCGTAAAAGTTCTGGGCGCAACCATCGCCCCACGCAGACGTTCCTGTGGATAGGTCTTCTCCATCTCCGGTCGGCGCAGCTTCGCATCCAGAGCAGGATCGTAGACGATTTTCTCAATTTTCAAATCCGAAAACCAGACCTCGCCCGAAACCTCCTCCAGCCCCAGGTGTAGCGTCAGTGCGGTCGCTTCATCGCCCAAATTGACGATAAAGCTCACATGACGCCAATCCGAGCTGCCCTCCTCAAGCTGATGCTGCGGCCAGCTCCGGCCACCGGGTGAATCGACGATGAGCATGAACTTGACACCGTTCCAGCTTTGCGGCTTTTTGCTGATATTCTCCCAGCGAATCCAGGCAGTGCAAAAGAGCTCGCCCGGCCCCAAAAGCTCCTTGGGCAGTTGACAACTGATGCCGCGGCCACCCCGAGCCTCCTCCTTTTTAAAATAGACCGCATTGCCTTTCTCAAGCCCCGGCAGCCACTCCGCCGCCGAGCCACCCTGCCAATCGGCAAGAGTCTCCGCTTCGGAAAAATCTTCGCTCCACTGGATTTTCAGCTCCGCCGCTTCCGCGAACGAACTGCCCAGCCAGAAAGAGAGGATGCACAAAAACGCCAACCACTTCTTCATATCGACTCCCCTTAAAGCGCTGCCACCAGCTTGTTGAGCCGCTCGCCATATTCGACATAGGAGCGGTATTGCTGCTCGGCCGAAGAGCTGACGCTTGTATCGTGGAAAACCACCGCAATGTGCGGCTCGATGCTCACGCCCTTCTCATAGCCGCTCTTTTTGAGGTCGCCCAGAATCTCCTTCACATACCCCTGACCCTCCCCGGGGAAGGTATAGACCGCCTCATCCTTTTCCGTATCCCAGTAAGCATCCTTGATATGGACATGCTCGATGAAAGGCTTCACCTTCTGGTAAAACTCCCAGCCATCCTGCTTCGGCTGTGGTTCTGGCTTGCTCCGGTCGTTGTTGAATATCGGGTTGCCCGTATCATAGACCCAGCGCAGGCCGGGGACGTTCTCCAGGAGCCGCAGCGCGTGCGCAGGGCTCATCCCGCCGTAGTTCATGCAGTTTTCATGAACCGGCGTGATGCCTGCATCGAGGAAGCGCCGGGTAATCTCGCGCATTCTGCTGAAGCGCTCCTCCTCATGCTGCTCGGTCCCCTCTTCCACCGCATAGCTCATGACGCGCACATAACGGCTGCCCAGCCGCTGCATTCGCTCAATCGCCCGGCTCACCTCTTCCAGGGTTGGCTCAAAAGGATCCGTGATCTTCTTGGCCCAGTTGCCGATGGTCGATCCAAAACAGTAGACGCCGACTCCCGACTCCTTCACCTGCCTCTCGAGGATATCAAAGGCCTGCGACTCAACATCATGTATATTGGCCTTGGGGTAGCCCGGCACCTCCACCGAGCGTGCCTCCAGGAAGTTCCATCCCAGCTCCCGCGTCGCTTTGATTTGAACTTCCACCAAAGCGCCGGCCTCGTCACTAATTCCCATTAAAATCATACTTTTTTTCCTTACTTTCCTTATCTTGTTGGTAGTTATTTTGAAAATGATTTTGAAAAATCGTCGCTCTCCACCTCACGCGTCTGCTTGATGTGGGTTGACTCGGCGATCAACTCCTTCAGCTTCTCCTCATACGCCTTGCTATCCAGAGGCAGCTCCACCGTCTGGCCGATGAGTGAACTGTAGAGGATGCTGTTGGCCAGCTCCACCGAGCGAATCCCCTCCCTTGCCGGAGCGATCAGGGAGACCCCATCACGAATGGCGTCGACAAAGTTCTGGGTGATCCGCTTATGCTGGGCACCGGTATCGGCATAGGGAATATCGACCTCCCAGACATCCGGTTTGGCGAAGCCGATCTTGGACTCCTCGCAGAATTTACGCATATCCTTCTCATTCCTCGTGAAGCTGATGATCCCATTCTCCAGAACCAGAAGACCGCGGCTGCCGGCTATCTCCAGCCGGTTCGTCCCCGGAGCCTCACCCGTACTGGTCACGAAAATGCCGGTGGCGCCGTTGGGATATTCCAGATAGGCGCTCACGTCATCCTCCACTTCAATATCGTGATATTTACCCAGGGCCGCGAAACCGCGCACCTTGGAGGGCATCCCGCAGAACCACTGGAGCAAATCCAGATTGTGGGGACACTGGTTGAGCAGCACGCCGCCGCCCTCCCCCTTCCATGTGGCACGCCAGCCGCCGCTGGCATAATAGGCCTCGGTGCGGAACCAGTCGGTATTGATCCAGTTGACCCTGACGATCTCACCCATCTCGCCCGAAGAGATCAGTTTCTTGATCTTTTCATACTTCGGATCGGTCCGGAGCTGGAACATCGCCGCGAAAACCTGCCCCGGCTTTTTATGCGCTGCCAGAAGCCGCTCGCAATCGGCCTTATGAACCGAAATCGGCTTCTCGGTCAAAACATGCAGACCCTGCTCCAGGGCGTCAATCCCCTGAACCGTATGGAAGTAGTGCGGGGTCGCTATCAGGAGGGCGTCAATCTTTCCGGAGCGAACCATCTCTTCGCAGCTCTCAAAAACCGCCACCTGCTCTGCATAAGATTCCAGACTCTTCGAGGAGGCGTCACTCACCGCCGCCAGCTCCGCATGGGCCACTTCTCCCTTCAATAAATAATCAGCGTGGAAGCGCCCCATGTTGCCCATCCCCACGATTCCAATTCGTACTGTTTTCTTTTCGCTCACAATATGTATCCCATTTTCCGCTAAGGAACAGTATCGCCCCGTTTGAGGAAAGGGTCAATCAAAATTTTCTCTTTACTCGCTGCTCAACAGTTAAAAATCACCGGCAACCCCACCGGCATTGAGTGGCCGCTGGGCCGATTCCACCGCCCGCCGGTAGTATTCGCTCTGCTCCAGGAGCTGCTCATGACTCCCCACCGCCTGAATCTCGCCATCAACCAGCACCAGAATCCGCGCTGCCCGGGTCAACGTCGAAAGCCGGTGAGCGATCATCAGCGTGGTCCGGCTTTGGGCCAACCGCTCAAGCCCATCCATGATGAAGCGCTGGTTCTCGGCATCCAGAGAGCTCGTCGGTTCATCCAGAATCAAAATCGGCGACTCCTTGAGCAATGCGCGCGCCAGGCAGATGCGCTGCATCTCCCCCATGCTTATCCGGCACTGGCCATCGCCCACCTCCGTATCATACCCCTTTGGCAGACGGGTTATAAAATCGTGAGCATGAACCTGATGCGATACGGCCAGCATCTCTTCCTCACTGGCATTCTCACGCCCAAAGAGGATGTTCTCCCGAATGCTCCCGGGTAAAAGAAGCGGCTCCTGATGCACGACCGATACTGAGCGCCGCAGCGTGTTCAAATCCCACTGCCGCGCGTCAATTCCCCCCAGCCGTACCACCCCGGACTGTGGATCAAAAAAACGGCAAATCAACTGCGCCAGAGTCGATTTACCCGCACCGCTGGGCCCCACCAGCCCCACGAATTCACCCGGCTTCAACTGAAAAGAGAGGTTCTTCAAGACCAGCCGCTCCGGCTCATATCCAAAACTGACCCCCTCAAAACCGACCGAGTAGCCCGCCTCCGTCACATGTTCCGGCGATGCCACAGGCGCCAGAACCTTTTCCGAGGCGGGGCTCACGATCTCGGGCCTGGTATCGAGCACCTCGAAGACGCGCTCCACCCCGGCACGGGAATCGGCCAGAGTCGAACCGGCCAGAATCAGCTTCTGCAGCGGCTCATAGAACTGGCTCAGATAGGTAATGAAAACGACCAGCTCACCCACCGTCAGCCGATCCGCCATCACCTCCCGTGCTCCGGCCCAGATAATCGCCGCCATGCCGCCCGAAAAGATGACCGCCACCGTCGTCTGGTAGAGAATCTCGGCCGCATGTTGCAGGAGCCGCCGCGACCAGGCGTCGCGATTGTAATCCTCAAAGCGCTCGGCCACCCGTTTCTGCTGCGCAAAGCTCTGGATTGCCGCAATGGAGGCGACCGTCTGCTGAATATAGGAGGCGACGAGGCTATCGGCCCTGTGCGCTTCTCGGCTCCGCCGGCTCATCTCCCCGCCATAGACGCGAATCCCCAGAAAAAGCATCGGCAGCGTAAAGCAGGAGACCACCGTCAGAGTCTGGTTCACATGCCACATCACCCAGAGCATACTCAGCATGGCGATGAAGCTGGCCGCCGAAGAAAACCAGACATGCTGGAAAAGCGTCTGGAAGGAATACGTATCCCAGCAGACCCGGTAAATCACATCCCCCTGCTTCTGGCGCAGAAAATAACTCTGGGACAGATGCTGCAACCAGGAAAAAACCTGCTTGCGTATTTTACGCAACCCCTTGAGGCCA
>JAGVTF010000227.1 GCA_019136955.1 Verrucomicrobiota bacterium | reverse complement strand
GAATATCGGGGTATTGAGTATAAAATTCGTCGTTCTTTTCTCTCTTTGCTTTTGTAAGATTTCTGTTTGCCATATTGCTTTGCTAGTTGATCATCATTAAAACAGTTTCGCCTGAACGAGACTTTCGCTAAAGCGCCTCTTTGTATCAGAACACCTTTCATGACTACAAAAGTTATATACAGGAATAATGGCAATTTTCGACAACATAGTCAACCTGCAATATTAAGGTCGCATTGTCTCAAAAATATGCGTCCAGTTGCGGAATCTGCGGTTAAAACTACCGGTTACGTGCAGAAGCCGCCGGTTCTGGTTTTTATTTAAAAAAGCTGGCCGCTTTCTGTCGGTATTCTTCAGGGGTGGGGAGTCGTTTTTTGTCGGTTTGGAATTCTCGGACCCATTCCTTCATCTCTCTGTAAAAGCGTTCATGGGTCTTATAGACCGGCTGTTTTTCATCCTTGTCATCAATCATCCAGAAGCCGAGCTGGCCCTGCGCATCTTTCTCATTGTCATACATTTGCCAGTAGAGGATGAAGGGGCAACCCCACTCCAGGCCGATGCGCATCACCCAGCGGGCGCGGCGCTCCTGCTCGGCCGGGGTTTGAGTCTGGCGCAGCGGGAACCCGTACTCGCCGATGAAGACACGCCGGCCGGTGAAGCCCTCCTTGCGAGGCAGGTTATTGGCGATGGTATCGAGTGAGCGCTCCAGGAGGCTCCTGACCCCCTCATAGCTGCCGGCCTCCAGCGATTCATAGGCGGAATAGGAGACGTAATCGACATTCACATAGGGGAGCACCCGGTTGACAATGCGGTCCATCGGCTCCTTCATTCGCACCAGGTTGAGCTCCGCATACTGGTAGAGCTTCACATCGTGGTGAGGGGTCTCTTTGAGGGCGTCTTCCACCGCTTTCTGGCGGATATTGTACCAGTCGGCCATCCCCTGCAGCCGGGTGGGTGAGACGATGGTCTGCTCGCGGTCGTAGCGGTCGACCAGGTACCAGTCGCCTTCCCAGTGGCCCAAGTAGAACTCCTTGCCGGTGCCGCTGAAACTGCTGAGCAGCCAGACCGCCAGCTCCTTGATGCAGGCATATTCGCGCTCCTTTTCCTCTGCGCTCATCCCGTCTTGCCAGTGAACCCCGGGCGTATAGACCCAGAAGAGATAGTAGGTAAAATCCATCTGGAGCACCTGCCCGAAGGAGGGCTCGCGCTTCAGGAGGTCGGTCGGGCTGGCGGCTTTGAACTCCTTCGTATCCGAGAACTTGCCTGCGTCCAGTGCGATTTTGAGCAGATTGGAGCCCATCTGGCGGATTCGGCCGGCTGTTTCCACAAGCTCCGTTTCCTCCGTATGTTTGTAGTTGGGGGCAAAGGTTTGGGTTCCCAGCACCCAGTTATAGCGCTCCAATTCCTCCAATTCCTTCAATTCCTGCGGGGGGCTCTCGGCAATTGCGTTGACTGCGGCAATTGGCACGAAGAGAGCCCAGGCGAGCAGCGGCATCAAAAGTAAATTCCTCTTCATCTTCCAGAGCCTCCATCATAGCCGAACCGGACGTTGCAGGAAAGCGCCAAAATGCGCCTTCGCCTTCCGGCTCCACAGAGTCTGACTCACAGTGAGGCTTGCGAAAAAATTGTGATTCAGCTATTCTTGCGGCATGAGAAATATGCTCAAACGATTCTGTTGCATGATGGCACTCCTGGCGGTGACCCTTGGCTCCCTGGGTCTGCAGGCGCAGGAGGCGGCCCCCAAGACCAGCGGTAACCCGATTTTTCCGGGCTGGTATGCGGACCCCGAGGCGATTATCTATGGGGATACGTATTGGATTTACCCGACCTACTCGGCTCCCTTTGATGAGCAGACATTCTTTGACTGCTTTTCATCCAAAGACCTGGTCACCTGGACCAAACATGAAAAGCTGATCACCAACCAGGAGGTGAAGTGGGCCAAAAGGGCGATGTGGGCTCCTTCGGTCCTGGAGCGCGGGGGGAAGTATTACTTCCTCTTTGCTGCCAATGATGTTCATGAGGGGGAAGTGGGCGGCATCGGCGTGGCGGTTGCCGATAAACCGGAGGGTCCCTACCGCGACCTCCTGGGCAAGCCGCTTATCCAGCGCATCGTCAACGGTGCCCAGCCGATTGATCAATTCGTTTTCCAGGATGATGACGGCCAGACCTATATGTACTACGGCGGTTGGCGCCACTGCAACGTCGTCCGGCTGAACCACTCCCTGACGGGGCTGCTCCCCTTCAATGACGGCAGCTTCTACAAAGAGATCACCCCTGAGCATTACGTGGAGGGACCGGTGGTCTTCAAACGTAACGGTAAATACTACTTTATGTGGTCCGAAGGCGGCTGGACCGGCCCCAACTATGCGGTCGCCTATGCGATTGCCGATCATCCGCTGGGACCCTTCAAGAGGATTGCCCGGATCATGGAGCGTGATGACACGGTCGCCGTCGGCGCCGGCCATAACTCGGTGATCCGCATCCCCGGCACGGATGAGTGGTACATCGTCTATCACCGCCGCCCCCTGGGCGATAACAATGGCCACCACCGCCAGACCTGCATTGAAAAGATGGAGTTTGACGCGCAGGGGCATATCAAACCGGTGAAGCTGACCTTTGAAGGGGTGGCGCCGCGCCCGTTCGAATCCCAGGCCTCCAAAGAATAAATCGCGAAAATCGTAAATTACGGATTGCCGAGCGCAGGGCAGACTGTTAAAATACTTACGGTGTTGAAAAAAATAATGGATTGATTTTTTACGGCACCGAAGCTATTCACCTGATAAATTAAATGCTTCAAAAAGAGAGAAATATTCTGATACAGGCGCAGATGTTTCTGGATGCGATCCTTTGCATGCTGGCACTCTGGATGGCCCACGGACTGCGTGGGTTGATCCATGTGAGGTTCCTGCCCAGCCCGGGTGAAATCGAGGCGTTTGACCAGTTCGCCTGGATGCTTCTGCTCATCCCGTTTTTGGCTCCTTTTGTTTTTTACTCCCAGGGGTATTATGCTCGGGAGCTCTTGCCCTCTTCGCGGCTGCGGCATTATGCGGCGCTGGCCCGGGGGTGCCTGCTGCTCTTTGTCTTCATGATTTTCGTGATGTTTTTGAAGAAGTTTACGCTGGCCCGCTCGGTCCTGCTGCTCTTCCTCATATTGACTTTCACTCTGGTCATGCTCAAAGACGAGGCCCTGCAGCTCTTCCGGAGGAGCTCCATGGGCAAGACGCAGTTCCAGCGGCGGGTCATCATCGCTTCTTCTGGCAGCGAGATCGGCCATATTCACAAGACGCTCTCGGAGCTCGGCTCGCACGATTTCGAGATCGTCGGCAACTACGATTTAAACAATGCCAAAGAGGATACTCTCCTGGATATGCTGCATGATCTGTCGGCCAATATCGTGCTGATCGATTCCAAGTATGACCAGTTCAGCGAGGTGGAGAAGATGATCCAGCGCTGTGAGCTCGAGGGGGTCGATGTCTGGGTCCTGGCGAATTTTTTCCGGACCGAGCTCTGCGCGACTTCGCTCGATATGCTCCAGGGCAGTCCGCTTCTGGTTTTCCGGACGGCGCCTGATTTCACGATGCAGACTTTTGGCAAGCAGATGTTCGATTATGTCGGCTCGTTTCTGCTGCTGCTCCTGCTTTCGCCGTTGCTGCTATTGATCTGCCTGGCGATTAAGATATCTTCGCCCGGGCCGATCTTTTTTTCGCAAAAACGCAGCGGCCTCAATGGTATCCCCTTCACCATGTATAAGTTCCGCTCCATGATCAATAATGCGGAGATGAAGAAGCATGAGCTGGAGCGGCTCAACGAGATGAGCGGTCCGGTCTTCAAGGTGAGCAATGACCCGCGTGTCACCAAAATCGGAGCCTTCCTGCGCAAGACGAGCCTGGATGAGCTGCCGCAGCTCTATAACGTCCTGAAGGGGGAGATGAGCCTGGTGGGGCCGCGGCCTCTGCCGGTGGATGAGACGCTCCGCTTTGACGATATCGCCCACCGCAGGCGCCTCAGTATGCGCCCGGGGCTCACCTGCCTCTGGCAAATCAGCGGCCGCAACAACGTGACCGATTTCAATGAATGGGTCCGCCTGGACCTGGAATACATCGACAACTGGAGCTTCTGGGGGGATTTCAAAATTTTATTCAAGACGATACCGGTGGTTTTCCGGGGGATCGGAGCCAGGTAAGGAGATGAGCCTCACGCGATGAAATGTTTTGTAACGGGAGCCTCCGGCTTTGTGGGGGGCAATTTAGTCAGGGAGCTGGTCAGCCAGGGGCATAGTGTGCGGGCGCTCTTGCGCGATTCCAGTGATCTGCGCGGGCTTGACGGGCTTGACAGCCAGCACTATGAGACCATTCGCGGCGACGTGCTCGATAAAGCCTCCCTGCAACAGGGGCTCAAAGGGTGTGACTGGTGCTTCCACGTGGCGGCCAGCTACCACCTCTGGATGCCCGATTATCATCCGATGTTCGAGACCAACGTCGATGGCTCTCAAAACGTCATGGAGGCGGCGGTCGCAGCCGGCTGCAGCCGGATCGTCTATACCAGCACGGTTGGATGCATCGGCATTACTCCCGAGACAGGCCTCTCGGAGCCGCCGGCAGATGAATCAATGGACCCCCAGCCGCAGAACCTCACCACCGCCTATAAAAGCTCCAAGTGGCTGGCCGAGCTCAAAGTGCGCGAGTTCATCAAAGCGGGTGCCCCGATCGTAGTGGTCTGCCCGACGGCGCCGGTCGGCCCGCGTGACGTGAAGCCGACGCCTACAGGCAAGATCATTGTCGATTTTCTCAAAGGGGAGATGCCGGCTTTCCTGGAGACCGGGCTCAACTGGGTCCATGTGAGCGATGTCGCCCAGGGGCATATCCTGGCGGCGGAAAAAGGACGCATCGGCGAACGTTACATTCTGGGCCATGCCGAGGGCAACTGGATGATGAAAGATACCTTCACCGTGCTGGCCGATATTACGGGGCTGCGCGCGCCGCGGCTCAAGATACCGTACCGACTGGCGCTCATGGCCGCCTATCTGGATGAGACCCTTTCGCGCTTCACCCGCAAGCATCCCAAGGCGCCGGTGGCGGGGGTCAAGATGGCCGCCTACCGAATGTTTTTTGACCCGAGCAAGGCGATCCGTGAGCTTGGCCTGCCGCAAACTCCGCCGCGCCAGGCGTTTGAAGATGCCGTCCAGTGGTTCAAAGAGAATGGATACGTGGAGGATTAAAGAGATTGAAGATTTGGTAGTACTTTCGGGGAAAGAAAGTTATGGAAGAAGTTATATTTAGCCTGGCTCTGGGATTGGGACTGAGCGCCGCCTGCGGTTTTCGGGTCTTCGTACCGATGCTGGTGATCTGCCTTGCCGCTCGCAGTGGGCACCTTACAGTACGGCCACGGTTTTGGAGGTTGTAGCTTACTATATCCCTGTGGTGGACCACGTTCTGGATGTGATGACCGCTCCGGTCGCAGCGGTCGCGGGGACGGTGGCGGCCGCGGCTGTCTTTGTGGAGATTTCGCCGCTTCTCAAATGGACCCTGGCCATCGTGGCCGGCGGAGGCGCCGCTTCCGTGGTCCATGTCGGCAAAACGGTGGCCCGTGCCGGTATCTCGATTCCGACTTTCGGGATGGGCAACTGGCTGGTCAGCACAGGGGAGATCATCTCGGCCTTTGGTGTGAGCGTTCTCTCCCTCCTGATGCCGATTCTGGGATTCATTTTCTTCCTCGGATTGGCTGTGCTGGCTTTTGTCATCTATCGGCGCCGTCGTCTGCGCAAACGGGCTCTCCTGCCGGCTTAATCCTCGGCAGTCCCAGGGAAAGACGAATTCTATCCTAATTTTGTATGTCTCGAATATTGGCTATTGACCACGG
>JAGVTF010000263.1 GCA_019136955.1 Verrucomicrobiota bacterium | reverse complement strand
AAGGTATCCACCTCCTTTTATCAGGATACCTGTGGGTGAGAGCTTTAAGCTGTCACTTCGATTTTGCGGGGTTTGGCAGCTGCCACCTTGGGCAAAGTTACCCGCAAGACCCCTGCATTCATTGTCGCTTTGATGTTTTCCAAATCGACATCGGGCCCCAGCTCAAAGGCGCGCTGGTAGTCACGCAACGGCGTTTCGCAGTGGATAAGCGACCACTCTGAGGGCAGATCACTCACTTTTCCAGTCAAGGTCAAGATGCTGCTTTTCAGTTCGATCTGCACGTTTTCCTTGCTGACGCCGGGCATATCTAATTTCAACTCCACATTATCGCCGTTTTGATAGATATCGGCTCGAGGTATTCTCACTGGCCGGTTGGCTTGCGGAGCAGCTGGGCTGCTCTGATCCTGCGTCTTATTGGAGACGATATTCACATTTTTCTCTAAATTTTTCTCTGACATATTGTTAATCCTTTCCTTTTTATTTAAACTTTATTCACAAGAGACGTAGATTTGCTTAGGTTGCGGTTTCTCAGCACGCGGAACCCGCACTGTCAGTATCCCATCTTTGTACTCTGCGCTAACTTTGTCTACCTGAGCCCCTTCGGGCAGGGTGACCGTCCCATGAAAGCGGCTTTGCAAGCGCTCTCGACGGAAGTACTTCGACTGAGTCTCGTCAGTTTCTTCGCTTTCACGCTCTGCTTCAATGCTCAGAACGTTGTCCTTTACATTGACCGAAATTTGCTCTGGGGCGACTCCCGGTATGCTGCTCCTGAAGATCAGGTCATTTCCATCAGTGAAGAGGTTGCTGCAAAGATTTTCCTCTTCCAGGGTTGAGTTCGCTCTAAAGCCGTGGAACGGGAATCCACAGAGCTTGTTGATTTCAAGTCCGAGTCTTTCAAACGAATTGAAGAGATCGAACTGACTCCAGTCATTTATATTTTGTCTTCTTACTAACATTACTTTTCCTTTCTTTACTCAAACTATTTTCACTTTCAGGCGGGGCTCACTCTTCCCCGTTTCCTGCCAGCCTCCTGGCCGGTACTCGGTATAGATAGAGCTTAAAGTATGCCAGAGTGCTTTTAAGAGTGTTATAACATAGAAAGAAGTTCTGAACAGAGACAAAACAGCACTATTATTTTACCGCCAGAGCTAACGTTTTACAGCGAGCGACATTTTGTCCCATTTAAAAATACTGTTTCTTTTCTCCGTTTTTATAGTACTTTCTTTTTGCGTATGAATATCGAATATTCTTACCTTCCCTACCTGATGGCAGCTCTGGGGAGTTTTTTTATTGGCTTATCTAAAGCCGGTTTTGGTGGAGGCCTCGGGATGCTGGTGACGCCACTCTGCGTGGTGGCGTTTGGACCTAAGGCAATAGGGATATTGCTGCCGCTTCTTTGTGTGGGTGATGCGTTCAGCATGTATTTTTACTGGAAGAAGTGGGAGGTAAAAAATTTCTGGTTTCTCTTGCCGGGTGTTTTAGTTGGTATTTTGCTGGGAGTGCAGCTTTTTGGCCGCTTTTCAGCGTCTCATTTGAATTTTTTGATTGGGTGCCTGGCGCTCTTTTTTGTCGGTTTCCAGGTGTGCCGAAAATATATCGTTCAGCATGCCAGAGTATTTACTCCCTCTTACTCCAGCGGGGTGCCCTATGGATTTTTTGCCGGTTTGACCTCCACTTTCGCTCATGGAGCTGGACCTGTCGTCACGATGTATCTCTTGCCTCAGAAGATGAATAAAGAGGTTTACATGGCGACGACTATTTTCATTTTTACTTTTATCAATATTTTCAAGCTTCCGTTTTTTTGTATTGATCAGAGCTTGATTAATCTCCCATTTATAGCACCCAAGGCAATTATTACGGCTGAGACATTGAGGATTGGGCTTTACTGCCTGCCGTTAGTTCCTTTGGGGGTATGGGTTGGAGTTTGGTTAAACCGGAAGTTTAGCGAAGCCCACTTTTTCAAAATCATCTATGTTTTGGTCACTTTGGCTGGCGCTGATTTGATTTGGAACTCTCGTTTCTGGGAGTGGTTTTAAGAGAAACTGAAGGGGAGCGAAGTCAATCTAGAGCTCCTTCCAGCGGAAGTCGGGTTTTTCAACATGAA
>JAGVTF010000126.1 GCA_019136955.1 Verrucomicrobiota bacterium | reverse complement strand
CATCTACTTGTGAAAAAAGAATTAAGCGAATTCCTGAGCGAACTGCATACTCAGCATCTGGGCGAATACCAGTTACCATAGCAGGAGGAGTTTCATGCGAGTAGAGTAAACTTTTGGTGTTTTTTAGATTATCTATACCGTCATTCATCAGGTCCCAGTTTAAGCCATCCGCGCGCGCATCTGGGTGGCATCCTGTACAGCTTTGCCAATTTTGTGTACAGAGCATTGCATCGTTAAAATACATTTCACCTTTGCCTTCAGCGGAAAGTGAATAATCTGAGTTGAGATTAATAACCTGAGTATCAGCCTTAGTGGGGAAGGGGAAATTGGATGTCGGGGAGAGTGAGTCCAAATCTATTACTCCAAGTGTATCAGTAAAGAAGTTCGCAACGATTACCTTGTTTGCTGATTGTATGAATTGTCGCGGTCCATTACCCCCTGTGGGAACACGGTGTCTAAACATACCCATAAGGTCATGTTGGTCCATATAGCTAACCTTATTTCCCTGAAAGCGCATTCGGTTCATGATGTTTTCCAGGTCGATAACGCTGATTTCATGGACGCCAGCATGTGTTACCAGGAGTTTTTGGCTGTCTGGAGTCCAGGCGACACTCCAGGGGGTGGCAGCTCCTCGGATGACGTCATCCAGCGGTATTACATATTGCAGGGCCTGCTTCTCCGTATCGATAAATGTAACGTAAGAAGAGTTCATCCAGCCCCACTCCACCTGGAAAGTGCCTTGGAAAAATTTGGCCAGATTGTGTACGACGGCAACTGTTTTGCCATCAGGTGAAAGAGCCATTCCCCGGTAATCGTTGTATCCACTATCCATTTTGATGTTCTTAATTTTTTTACCATTGCTGCGAACGTCCAAAAGAGAGATATAGGTATGAACCTCTTCATTATTGGCAGGCTCTGTGGTCAATCTATTTGGAATATAGAGAACTCCATGGCGTTCATCCAGAATAGCGGAGCCAGGCTCGCGCTCTATCTTAGATTCCCAAATTTGTTCTAAAGTCTCAGCATCGAAGGCGCTTATACTATCCTTCCAGCGGTTACAGACATAGATGCGCCCCAAGTTGGAATCAAATACCGGAGAGCAGGCACCCGGAAGAGCAGGAGAGATGGCTGCTACCTGATAGGTTTGAAGCTCAATGGTTAATATTCTGTTGGGCTGATTTTGAGTTACAAAAACTTTCTCGCCAGTGGCGTCTGCCGCCAATCCAGTGGGTTCTCCATCCAGAGTGATTTTACCTGCCAGTTCAAAGTCTGGTGTATAAAATCGGATTTCCTTGGTGTTTCTAAACCCAACGGCAAACTTTTCCTCCTTTAGCTTGATAATATGACTTGCTCCCATCCAGGAGGCTTGAGCTCCAAACCCTATGGAAAGGAGGGAGTAAGTGAGGAAGAATTTCTTTAACAGCATGGTCCACGTTTTCTTCATACCGCCGATAGTAGAGCAAAAAAAAAGCCAAGGTTCACTCATTTTTTAAATATCTACCTATAGCCCTTTCTTTACTTGACCCTCCCCCGTAGGGCTGATAGTGTGGTGAGGGTTGAAGTTGTCCTTCAGCGATATGCAGGAAGGGTACCAGAGAAGGTCGGATCTAATCCGACTTCTGTTTTTTTGCTACGATGCAGATGGGTAAAAGAAAATGAATGCAGAATTTATAGCGGTAATAGATTATTGGGTTAGAGAGAAGGGGATAGAGAAGGCGACCCTTTTGTCTGCGGTGCAAGATTGTCTGGTGGGGGCAGCTAAAAAAGCTTTGGGTCCGGCAAGAGACCTGCGTTGTGAGATTAATCCCAAGACGGGTGAAATAAAGGCTTTTGCGAAGTTATTGGTTGTCGAAAAAGTTGAAGATGCTCGCAGTGAAATTTCTTTACTGGAAGCCAGAATAAATGCTCCTGAAGCTCAATGTGGAGACGAAATTGAAAAAGAGGTTACTCCGCATGATTTTGGCAGGATTGCGGCACAGCATGCCAAACAAAATTTGATACAGCTCATTCGCCGTATTGAGAAATCTAAGATATATAGTGAGTTTAAGGACCGAACAGGCGACATTGTCGATGGCGTTGTTTCTCGCTTTGAAAAGGGAGATGTACTCGTAGACTTAGGCAAGTATGAAGCGCTTATGCCTTCCAGGGAGCGTGTCCCCAGTGAAAACTATGAAGTGGGGGAAAGGCTGCACTTCTATATAAAGAGTGTAGAAAATCGGCAAAACGGGCCTGAAATTATCCTTTCCCGCGCTGACGCGGCTTTTGTTCTCAGGCTTTTTGAAATAGAAATTTCTGAGATCAAAGATGGGACAATAGAGGTAAAAGGAATCGCTCGGGAGCCTGGTGTCAGGACTAAAATTGCCGTTTACTCGAAGGATTCCAAAGTAGACCCCGTTGGAGCCTGTGTGGGGATTCGAGGCCAACGTGTTAAAAACATTGTTCGAGAGCTTAATAATGAAAAGATCGATATCATTAAGTATGATGAGGATATCACTCGCTATGTTTCCAATGCGCTGGCTCCTGCCAAGTTAAAAAGCTACGAAGTGGTTGCTGCCCAAAAGTATATCCATGTTTGGACGACAGAGGATCAGCTTTCGCTTGCGATTGGCAGAAGAGGTCAGAATGCCAGGCTGACATCCCAGTTGACTGGTTGGCGAATTGATATAGATGCAGAGGAGCCAGAACCTACGGGCTTTGACGCATTAGTTGCAAATGCTATCTCGGATTTCGTAAAAATCCCTTCTATCACAGAAGAGCAGGCTGAGTTGCTGGTTCGCTCTGGTTTTACCAGCGCGAATGCTGTTCTTCATGCCGACCTGGCTGACCTGGAAGCGATTGAGGGAATTGGCGAGTCTGCAAAAGAAATTGTAAACGCAGTTCGAGAAGAGTCCGAACGCGTTAGCTTAAATGACGAAAAAAATTAGAGGATTGATTCACGGCAAGGCTAACACAGCCATGCGAAATTAAAATATATGCCCGTTCGAATATACGATATAGCTAAAAAATTAGGCCTCCCCAACAAAGTTGTCTTGGAAAAGGCAAGGGAACTGGGCATTACTGCGGCTCGGGCGGCTTCTTGCTCTTTGGATAAGATAACAGCAGAGTTTTTAGAGCAGCAATTTCCCAAGCCTGAGCTAATAGAGCCCAAGCCTAAAAAGAAAAAAACTTCAACCGGTACAGCAGCAACGGCTGCCACGGCTGCTACTAAGAAAAAAACTAAAGAGAAGGAGAAAAGTGCCTCGGAGGCAGCTGCCGCTGCAGACAAAGCATCCCCCGCAAAAAGCTCACCGGCAAAACCCTCAGCAGAGGCAAAGCCCGTTGAGAAAGAAACTGCGCCTAAATCTGCGCCCAAGTCATCCATCAAGGAGGTGGAGGACTTTGTCTTACAAGACTTGGAGGAGCTATCAGCTGGGAAAGAAACTGCTCAGTCAGCCCCCGCTAAGCCTTCAAAGACCAGCAAGCGCGAAACGGTAGAAAAACAGCCACAATCCTCTGCCGGGCAGAAGGCTGCTTCTCCGCCGGTTACTGAAGAAAAACCAAAGGAGAAAGCTTCTATCCAAAAAACAGTGAAGCCAGCACCTTCTATTGAACAACAAAAACAAGATGCAGCTCCGGCTGTTTCGGCTCCGGCAGCAAAGTCTGCCACAGACAAAAAGACGGGCGAGCCTCCCCGTGAGCAAAAGGTCAAAGTGGAGCCTCCGCCGGTTCCGTCAGAAGCTTCGAAGTCACCGCCTGTATTTGAGCTTAAACCTATTTGGAAGATACCTCTTTCGGCAATAGGTAAGAGGTTGGCTGATAAAAAGGCCACCGAGGAAGCTCCAGAAAGCTCAAAATCGCCTCCCAAGAAAGTTGAAAAAGCGGCAGAAGAAACGAAGCTCGGTCAAAAGATCGGTTTTATCCAATTGCCGCAAAAATCAGTCTCCACGCCTAAACAAGCTGATAAACAAGCTTCTGCCAGAGGTAAGGAGAAACGCGAGAAACCTGGAAGGGAGAAAATGTCAGCTCGCACACCTTCGCCTCAAACACAAGGACAGCAGCGCCAGGAGGCTCAGGGCAGGCCTTCTCAGTTCCAGCCTCAACGTCAGGGAGCAGGTTCCTTTTCGCGCCAACAGCCAGAGAGGGTTGGTCGGCAGGCTCCCTCTGCCAGAGGAAGGCAAAAGCCGTTTACTACTTCCCGCGATAAGGGTAGAGCTACTGCAAAAACACAGCAACCTTCACAAGCTGCTGTGTCCAAAGATATTCAACAAAAATTGCCTGAAGACGCACAGGTAATAACAATGAAGCCGCCTGTGGTCGTTCGACAGCTTGCAGAGCTTTTAAACCGCAAGCCGTTCCAGCTCATAGCGGACCTGATGGAGCAGGGTGTTTTTGCCAATGTAAATCAAAGCATTGATGAGGTGACTGCACGCAAACTTTGCGCTAAGCACGGATTTCATTTCGAGCTGGAAAAACGAGAAAAAGGTGGTGCTCTGGTTAAAGGAGATCAGAAAAAGATAGAAATTATTGAGGAAGAGGATGATCCGAAATCTCTCCTGCATCGACCGCCGGTGGTTACCATAATGGGTCACGTAGACCATGGCAAAACCACGCTCCTGGACGCTATTCGTCAGTCAACCGTGGCTACAGGTGAGGCCGGAGGAATTACCCAGCATATTGGGGCATACACTATCTCCATTCCGCATCCGGAGCGCCCGAAAGAACTCCAACAGATTACATTCCTGGATACTCCCGGCCATGAAGCTTTTAGTGCAATGCGTGCTCGTGGAGCCGATGTCACTGATATTGTGATTTTGGTAGTAGCAGCCAATGACGGAGTAATGCCCCAGACCATAGAAGCCCTGCGACACGCTCAAGCGGCAAAGGTCACTATCATGGTTGCTGTAAATAAATGCGACCATCCAGCCAGTAACCCATTGAAGGTGAGGCAACAGCTCCAGGATTATGACCTTTTATGCGAAGAGTGGGGCGGCAACACCATCTATGTGGATGTTTCGGCCCTTACGAAGGAGGGAGTTGATGACCTGCTGGGACTCTTGGTTCTTCAGGCTGAAGTGCTTGAGCTCAAAGCTAATCCGAATCGAAAAGCGAAAGGCAACGTGGTTGAGTCGGGCCTGGCTCCGGGCGGTCCAACGGCGACTGTTCTTGTTCGCAAAGGAACTCTGAAGTTAGGTGATGCCGTTTTATGTGGAGAATTTTACGGTAAAATTCGAGCTCTGATTAATGAGGAAGGCCAGCGCCTCAAAAAGGCTGCCCCCTCAGAAGCAGTGAAGCTTCTGGGCTTGAATGGTGTCCCTGAAGCGGGTACCGAGTTCCAAGTGGTAGATAACGAAAAAATGGCTCGTGACATGGCTGAGGCCGAGGAGGAGCGAAACCGCCTGGAGGGTAATAGGGAACGGGAAAGAGCCGTGACGCTTGAAGGGTTTTTCCAAACGTTCGATGCTGAATCTATCAAGAGCCTTAAAATTGTGGTTAAAGCTGATACACAAGGCTCAGTGGAAGCCATCGTCGATGCTCTTAAAAAGATCGAGTCAGAAAAAGTTACATTGGAAATCATTCACAGTGCAGTAGG
>JAGVTF010000029.1 GCA_019136955.1 Verrucomicrobiota bacterium | reverse complement strand
AGTGAAGTAACGAGCATCTGATGCACTGGATTGGGAGGCTGCTGGCTCTCCTGAGAGTTGAAAGAGCCTCCCCCAATCCAGAAAAAAGGCCGGAACTTATCTTGAGTTTCGGCCTTTCAGTATTTAGTAGTATAAGAGAAGCTTAAATATTAGAAGAGTCTTGAGCAAAACGGCTTTGCCAGCGCCACACATCTTCACACATTTCATCCAGACTTCGGATTGTCTCCCAATGAAGTTCTCTTTTTGCCTTGGTTGGATCAGCATAGCAGGCGGCAATGTCTCCTTGGCGCCTGGGTGCGAATTCATAGGGGATTTTCTTTCCTGAAGCTTTTTCAAAAGCATGAAGCATTTCCAGTACACTGTATCCCTGGCCTGTTCCAAGATTGTAAACATCGATTCTGGGTTGCTCCAGCGTGCGCTTGAGGGCCGCCAGATGTCCCTGCGCCAAATCGCATACATGGATGTAGTCACGAATACCTGTCCCATCGGGTGTGGGGTAGTCATTGCCGAAGACTTTCAGCAGTGGAAGCTTACCTGTGGCGACCTGAGCGATAAAAGGCATGAGATTATTGGGGATACCCTTGGGCGATTCGCCGATCAAGCCGCTTTTATGTGCCCCAACAGGATTGAAATAACGCAGAATAGAAATGCTCCATTGAGGGTCTGAAATATGCAGGTCTTGGAGTATCTGCTCGATCATTAGTTTGCTCTGACCATAAGGGTTGGTGGCAGAGAGGGGAAAGTCTTCTTGAATCGGCAATGTTTTGGGTAGTCCGTAAACAGTAGAAGAGGAACTAAAAACTATATTTTTAACATTTGCTTCTTTCATAACCTGGCAGAGAACCAAGGTTCCAGCAATGTTGTTTTGGTAATAAAAGAGTGGCTTGAAGACAGACTCTCCAACGGCCTTGAGTCCTGCGAAATGGATAACAGCATCTATGCTGTTTTCAGAAAAGATGCGCTCCAATGCTTTAGCGTCAAGAATATCATTTTGATAAAACCTAACCTTCTTTGATGTGATTTGTTCGATTCTCTCCACCACATCGGGGCTGCTATTATAGCAATTGTCTACGCAAACAACTTCAAAACCTTCGTTTAGAAGTTCTACAGCAGTGTGGCTGCCGATGTAGCCGGTACCGCCCGTTAAGAGAATTTTTTTTGGCATAGTTTAATAAAATTATTTTATGTTTAGATGAACTCGGGAAGAGAAAATATATCGTTGATCTCCTCGTCTACGGATACTTTCGTAAATGCTCAATCCAGAGCGTTTAAGTTTTTCATGAAAAAGCTCTTCTCCTTTGTAGACTACACGTACCGATTTCCCAAAATCAATGAGTTCATCGTTTACATTAATAATGATCTGGGAGTAGTCAGATTTTTCGATATCAAAAGTATTGGACTGGTGACTGATGATGAGGGTATCTCCCTTATGGCGTGTAGTGGAGGAGGGAATACTTAGCCAGTAGAAGGAATCGGGCATCGCCTCGGACTCTTCCTGGCACCATGCAATTTTTTCTGGCAAGGGGGTCCGACGAAATTTGGCCATCCACTCCAGCGCAACTGCGTCTTCCAAATCCATCCAGTGGGCTTTATTCTCCAAGATATGAGCTTCATAAACGTAACCTGACGGATCAACCTCCCTGGCATGAAGCAGTTTTTGCTGAAACTCAAGTGCTTTTTTGTTCCTATCATAGGCGCTGTCTTTGGCTCCAACCCAGAGAGAAAAACCGATATTGCGCAGGTTTAGTGGTGAAACATCGCCCGGATGCCCTGCCATCATCGCTGCGGCTGCCCAGCGGTCTGCCATTCGGGGGGCCATGCGGTATACGCCATCTCCACCGGCGGAATAGCCGAGCAGGTACACCTTGTCAGGGTTCACATCGAGCTCAATTACAGCCAACTGGATGAGACGATCAAAGAAAAAATCCATCTCCGGTCTAAACCACATATTCCAATCGTTAAAGGGAGCTCTGGGGGCAATGTAGACTCCTTCCTCGGGGGTATAGAGGAGTATTTGGTTACGCCATTGTTGATGGTTTATCTCTGGTGGTGTGTTTCCGCCACCATGCATGGAGATATAAAGGCTACGTCCTTTTTCAGTTTTCTCACCAGAGATTCGTGTTTCAAAAGGCATCTTTAAATCACCTTTTAATAAAACTCTTTTTCCCCATTGAGGGCCAAAATTTTTCTTAAGTTCTTTTTGATAGGTAGTGAAAAAATAATCTGAAACCTTTTGTGCCTCCTTGAAAGAGAGTGACTTTTTCAAAAGCTGTTCTCCCTTTGGAGAAGAAAAAACAGACTCTACGTCAGTTTCTTTTCCCTGATCAAAAAAGAGTGGGGTGTCGCCCAGAAAACTTTTTATGTCTTTTACGATATCGGCATTGACCCAGCATACGAAGCTGCAAAGCCAGAGGCTAAGAATTAGAGTAAGCTTTTTCATGAACTTTGGTTTTTAGCTTTTAGAAAGCTCTCCTGATTCTGTGCTTAAATTGAGCTATCTTCAACTCTGAAAAGCGAATGATTGAAATTTAGGTACTCTTCGGAAGTGCCAATTAAGGGTAGGGCCCTTATGCGGATTTAGTCTTTTATTCTTACAGTCTGGCAAAAAGAGCAAGCTTTAATGTATTGGGTTTTTTCAAAAAAATGGATATTATCTCGATAAAGAGAGGGTGGTTGTGGTAGAAGAAGTGCGTATGGTTTCTATCGTCAAGACGCCAAGACTAGTAGTTGCGCTGTTTTTAGTACTGACAGCTTTTAATTCGCATCAGCTTTACGCCAGCCAAGCAGTTGGAAATGGAGAGCCTGCCCAACAGGTTGAAGTTTCCGAAGTAAAAAAGGCACTACAGGCAGAGGCTTCATCTGTTGATAAAAGCGCTTCTCAGCCTGCTCCAAAACTATCAGAACAGTGGATAGAGAAAACCAAGAATCCGGTCTCCTGGTTTAGATGGGGGGCTGATTTAAGGGCGCGTGAGGAGTACATAGCCAATCCGCAGTTCAACTCCTCTCTGGCGGAGCCCGAAACGCATCATCAGCGATATCGGTTTCGTGTTTGGACGGATATTCAACCGGTCGATCAGCTATCACTTCATGTGCGAGGCCTCTATGTTTTGAGAAACTTTATAGACCCTTCGCCTGTGCGAGGAATTGATTCCGGGGAAATCTTGTTGGATAACCTCTACTTGAAATTTTCCGGAATGCAAGACTCTCCTTATGAGTTGCGACTGGGGCGGCAGGAGTTTGTAGACATGGGGGTTCCCTGGCTGATTATGGATGGAACCAGTCGAGATGGTTCCAGGACCTGTTTTTTTGATGCGGCGCGCTTTATGTATCGCTTTGCCGATGATGAAACCACGCTTGATGCGGTTTACCTTTACCAGTCAGACCGCTCTGATGCCTGGCTCCCGCCCATTGATATGCAGGAGAGCCGAAAATATCTTTCAGAAGAGGATATCCAGGGAGGGATGATTTTGCTTCGGAATAAATCACTCAAAAACACAACGCTTGAATCTCTCTTTCTATACAAGCATGAATACCATGGTGATTTAGCCAGCTCTGATTATGGTGATAATTTTACGATTCGCCCAAAAGTAGTGTACCAGTTTGATGATAACTGGAATTTATCAACTGAGCTGGCGGCTCAAGTGGGGCGACGAAACGGGAGAGATTTGTTGGCAGCTGGTTCTTTGTCTCAGTTGACTTATGACTTCAAAGATGCTCTCAAAAACCGACTTTGGCTGGGTTTTGAGTATCTTTCAGGGGATAGAGGCGGTAACGGTACTGATAACGGTTTTGATATTTTATGGGGGAGGTACCCTCGAGTAAGCGAAACATTGGCTTATACTCGTGTTGATAGCGGCAAGGCATGCGATTACTCAAACATGGTCTCTCCGTTTGTAGGATACTCCATTAAGCCGTTGGATCAATTAGGTTTTCAGGCCAGTTACCGTCCCATGTTTGCCCCGGCCAACCCGATGGCCGTCAGCGCAACGCATACTGAAAGTGGTTCTTTTAAGGGCCATTTAGTTTATAGCAAACTTGAGTACGACATAAAGCCACACATTAAAACTCACATGTTGTTTGAAACCATTTTGCCAGGCAATTATTATGCGGAAGCTTATCGTTCTGCTGCGTATTTTTTCAGGGCGGAAGTATGGTTTACCTGGTAAGGAAGAGGCTGTTTAATCGGGATGAAGTCGGATCACCTCTTCAAGGGTTGTCTTTTTGTGATAAACCAGCCCTTGGAAAGAGGCCAACTTTTCGTCGTTATCATTGCTGATTACAATATCGTAAGAGCTTAGCTTCGTATTGGCGCATGTTCTTTTGCCTTCTGCAAAAAGAGTTGTTCCTTCTCTGCCACTTTTAATGTAATGGATAGAAGCGCTGATTGAGACTGCAAGCTCTCCTTCTGAGTTGCTGGCAGCAGCGCAGACTACATCCGCAAGGGTAAAAAGCACTCCACCTTGAACCACCCGAAATCCATTCAGGTGGTGTGGTTCTATTTTCAGTTTTGCACAGGCATAGCCTTGCTTAACTTCTAAAAGTTCGATCCCAACAAGATTGCTAAAACGATCACGTTTGAAAAACTCTTTAATTACGTCCATAACTTTTACACTTTGATAAAGGTCCCAGAAGTCCACTCTCCTCCAGAGGCACTATGCTCCAGCGAAAAGCCGAGCTTAGAGTAAGCTTTCTGCACCGCCTCAAATTGATGTGTCAAAATTCCAGCAGCAACAAGTTTACCCGCGGGAGCAACCTTGGCGGCGATAGGTTCAGCTTTTTCTATAAGGAGAGGAGCCTCCAGGTTAGCGCATACCAGGCTCCATACATCTTTTTTGTTGAGGCTCATCTTTTCAATTCCCATCGTCTTAAAGGTCAACAGGTTTTCAGCATGATTGCGAGTGGCGTTTTTTATTGAGTTAAGTACAGCCTCTTCATCGTTATCAAAGCCAAAGACAGGTGAGTAGCCCAGGCGGGCAGCGGCAATGGCAAGGATGCCGGTTCCGCAGCCGATATCGAGCATGGAACTCTTAGAGTCCTGCCCCGGGGCATTCTCAACTATTTGGCTGAGGCAGTAGCTGGTAGTGGGGTGGTGACCGGTTCCAAAGCTCAGCCCGGGGTCTAAAACCAGACGTACCATTCCCTTTAACGCTTTTCGTTTGCTCCAGCTGGGTGCGATCATCAGTTTTTTGCCGAAAGTCAGAACAGTGAAATGGCGTTTCCAGGACTCAGCCCAATTTTCTTTTTTGATTTTGCGAATACTTAATTTGGAAAAGGAGACATCTAAGCCGGCCTGTGCAAGTTCCAAGAGCCCCTGTTTCACCTGTAGGCGTATTGTAGAAGCAGAAGCAGGGAGCTGTGTTGTGTAAAAAGAGACTTTTACCTGTGGGCTTTCATGTAACTGCCATGTTGAAGGGGAGATAGTTTCTCCAAAAAAACGCTTAAATAGTTCTATTACTGCCTCTTCAGAAGCTGCAGGTGCTTCCAAAGATACTTGCCACAAGGTTTCTGTTTTTGAGGTTGGCATAGGTCGTCAACTGTTGAAAGTTAACCACAAGGCTCTTTAAAACACAACCTTCTCTCAGGGGAAAACCTTTTCATAGATGAAAAG
>JAGVTF010000039.1 GCA_019136955.1 Verrucomicrobiota bacterium | reverse complement strand
CGCTTGGCATCCAAATATCGACCTTGAGCAAATTCAGACTGAAGCCAAGCGCAAAGGCATCCATACTGGTCGCCAGGCAAAGCAACACCAGTTGCCCATTGCGCGAAGGGTCACCACTACAGGTATCGCCTTTACCCCAGATACCGGAGTGGATCATTTTAGCGCCTATCCAGAATAGCAGCAGGAAAACAACCCAGTGCTCAAAGAGATGCACGAAGACAGCCAACTTCCAGCCCAGAGCCCACCCCAGAAGCGGCATGAGGAACTGAAAGAAACCAAAATGGAAACTAATGCGAAAGGTCGGTGAAAAGCCTACGTTGTAAGGGCTCGCACCAACCACCAACGCGATGGCAAAGGCATCCATCGCCACCCCCAGCGCCAGCGCTATTGTCTCCGGCAAGCCCATCAGTTATACCGGATGCCCCTTCTTCCAAACAGGAACAAAACAGTGTCGGCTTCCACTCTCTACCTCAAAAAGCGGATCAGTTTTTCTATGCTTTCCAAATAAAGCTCTCTGGCAATACTGTTCCGCTCTAATCCTCCCGCTTGAAGAGGTCAAACAGATCCCCTTCAGTGGAAAGCAGCAGAGTGTCGCTATTGGTAATCGTCTTCTGGTAGGTCTCCAGTTTTTTGGTCAGCCTGTAGAGCTCGCGCGCCTCATCATCGGCATCATAAGCTTCGCTGTAAATGCGGGCGGCAATAGCATCGGCATCGCCCTCAATCTTCTGTTTCTCACGATAGGCGCGGCTCATGATCTCTTTGAGGTCGCGCTCTTTTTCTCCAGAAATGCGTTGCAGCTCTCCCTGCCCTTCCGAGCGAAGTTTTTCGGCGATTCTCTGGCGCTCGCTTGACATACGGAGCATCGTCTTGGCTTCGGTCTCCGGCTCCAGGTTGATCAGCTTTATCTGCACGTCAATAAGCTCGATTCCCCATCCGCTGGTCCGCTCCTTGGCTCGCGCCAGAATGCTCTGGGTGATTAACTCTCTGCCCAGGCGAAAATCCAGGAGCTTGCTGTCGCTGCCATAAGTATCATCTTCAACTTCAGCTTCGCGCTGCTCCGAGCGCACCACATCGATCAACCGGTGTTTGGCAACCTCAGTGCGGATAGCCCCATCGATACCGTCATCCAGGCGGGTCCGTGCCCCCTGTTCATCGCGGATTCTTTCGTAAAAGAGAACGGGGTCCGTGATTCTCCAGCGGGCATAGGCACCCACCACGATATAGCGTTTCTCGACATCCTGCATCTGGCTGGCACTGCTTTCCCATTCCAGAATTCGCTTTTCAAAGCGGTGAACCATATCGACAAAGGGAAGCTTGAAGTAAAGCCCGGGCTCCGTCTCGGCTTTGCCGGTTACTTTACCAAAGCGGGTCGTGAAAGCCTGCTCCCATTCATTGACGACGAAGGCACTCTGAACCAGAACCAGAGCTCCCAAAATAGCTGAAATCGCAAGTAACTTGATCTTCATATTATTTTTTCTTCCTTATTATAACGCTGCTTTTTTATCGTCTATTGTGCCAGGGCCTCCTTTGCGCCCGGGCCGGTCGAGTTTACCATCGGGATTAAATTGGGGACTGAAGGATCGACAATGATCTTACTGCCCGCCTGGGAGAGCACCTCTTCCATCGACTCCAGGTAGAGGCGGGTCCGCGTCATCGTTGGCGCCTGTTTATACTCCGCCAGCAGCGCATTGAACTTTTCCACATCTCCATAAGCACGGTTGGTTCTATTGGCCGCATAACCCTCCGCTTCGCTGATCATACCCTGCGCCTGGCCTCTGGCTTCGGGGATCACTTTATTGTACTCGCGCTGGGCCTGGTTAATCAGGCTTTCGCGCTCCTGTTGCGCCTGGTTCACCTCTTTAAAGGCAAACTGAACATTCTCCGGCGGCGCGACATCTTGCAGGATGATCTGGTCTACCGTGAGTCCCAAACCGTAATTCTTGCACAAAGCCTGCAGCTCCTGCTTGGCCAGCACTTCGATTTCCGAGCGGCCAACCGTGACCACTTCACTCATCGTCCGATCTCCCACCAGCTTGCGCATTACCGCGATATTGGCATCCCGGAAAGTCTCCATCGGGTCACGAGTCTGTAAAAGGCATTGGCGAATATCGCTCACATGGCTCTGCGCCACCCACTCGACCTCCACCAGATTCAAGTCACCGGTCAGCATGAGCGATTCATCCTTGATCGCCTGGCTGCTGACACCACGGGAGATGCTCTTGCTTACCAGAAGACTGGAGGAGAGCCTTGGCTCCTCAGCCCGTAAATCGCGAGCATTGTAAGTAGAGCCTCCTCTATGGCTTGTCGTGCTGGTGCGGAAACCAAACTCTTCCTTGAGCTGGCGCTTGACCGGAAATTTATAAACAGCCTGGATACCAAAAGGCCACTTGAAGTGCGCCCCGGGCCCCACCGACGTCGTATGCTTCCCAAAAGTCAGCACAATCCCCTCTTCTTCAGGGCCTACTGTGTAGAAGCTGCTATAAAAGATCGTCACCGGTATCAGCAAAAGCACTCCGAGGATGATAAAACGCCGGAACACCATAAACTGCTGCCAGGGACCAGTGACATCGAACATCGGGGGGCGACTCCAGGATTTAAAACTTTTGAAATGAATACTCATGCTTCTCTCTTGACGAAAACAATTACCAGAACACAGTCGAAATAAAACTGCTCTTGGGATGGTAAAGAAGAGACGGAAGGGAGTCAAAGTAAAATTTATTTTAAAAGTATTTGCATTTCATTTCTCTTCAAAGAATTCTCATAGGATGTGTATGGGCCAATCCCCTTTCATTACTTTGAGTTGGGCTGACTTTCAAGAAGCGCTCAAGCTGTTAAGCGCAACACTGAGCTCCAGAAGCTTCTCCTGTATCTATGGTGTTCCCAGAGGCGGATTGCCGCTCGCCGTCGCTCTTTCTCATCGTCTTGATATCCCTTTATCGCTTGAGCCTGCTGCCGATATGCTCTGGTGCGACGATATCATCGATGCTGGCACCACCTACCTTCAGGCCCGCCAGGCCTTCCCACAGGCAACCTTCTGCGCCTGGGTCGCCAAAAAGTTTCATTCCGAACTGATTTACGCCCTGGACCTCTCCCACAAAAGTGAATGGATTCTCTTTCCCTGGGAGAGCGCTGACCAAGTCTTGGTAGAGAAAAAGAAATACCTGGCCAAAAGCGGAAAAAAATTGATTTAAAACTCTCTCCCCACCCCTGCCGCCAGCAAAAAACCGGGGCGCAACGCCAGCGCCGGATTTGTCTTGAGAAAATCCGCTTTTTCAGGCATCTTCAAATCATGTCAGGGAATGATATTTCTCCTCAGCCAACACCTCCCAGCAATGAACGGGTGAATCTGCGCCGCCCAGATATTATGGAGGATGTGCAGAGCCAGGTTGAATCCCACTATCGCAGCCAGCTAATCCAGAAAATCCGTGCTGCCGGCTCGGTCATCCATGCGCCGGGGCTGACGATTCGCCTGGCCAAAGAGTTCGGCTTTTGCTACGGCGTGGAGCGGGCCATCAACCTGGCCTACGCCTCGCGCAAAGTCTACCCCGACCAGCCAATCTACATCCTGGGTGAAATCATCCACAACCCCGATGTGAATGACCACCTCCGCAAAATGGGTATCCAGTTCCTTTCGGGCAAAGAAAAAACAGCCGATATTGCCGACCTCAAATCGGGCGACATTGTGATTATCCCCGCTTTTGGGACTGAAATCGCCACAATGGAGATACTCAAGGCCAAAGGCTGCCGCTTCGTTGACACCACCTGTGGCGACGTGATGAGCGTCTGGAAACGCGTCCGTCAATATGCCAGTGAGAATTTTACCAGCCTCATCCATGGCAAAGCCTGGCATGAGGAGACGCTGGCCACCAGTTCGCGGGCCATGGCTCACGGTGCCGGTCACTATCTTGTGGTCTTCACTCTTGAAGATACCGATTTCATCTGCGATTACATCCTTAATGGAGGCGATAAAGAGGTTTTTCTTGAGAAATTCAAAGGGGCCTGCTCGCCAGGCTTTGACCCGGACGTGCATCTGGAGGCCATCGGTGTCGCCAACCAGACGACGATGCTCCGCAATGAGACCGAAGAATTCCAGCGCAAGCTCAAGAGCGCCATGGTGAAGAAGTATGGCGAGGAAAATATCGAAAAGCACTTCAAACGCTTTGACACCATCTGCGGCGCCACCCAGGAACGCCAAAATGCGCTCAGGGCCATGCTCAAAGAGCCGCCGGACCTGCTCCTGGTCCTGGGCGGCTACAACTCCTCCAACACTTCGCACCTGGCCGAGATGGGTGAAGCAATCCTGCCCACCTATTTCATCAAAGGGGCCGAGGAGATTATCTCCACAGAGCTCATTCGCCATTATGACTTTCACGTCAAGTCGGAAATAGAGACCTCTCCCTGGCTGCCCGCCGATAAAAAAACAATCACAATCGGTATCACCGCCGGAGCCTCCTGCCCCAATAACATTATTGAAAACACGATCCTCCGTCTGGGTGAACTCAAAAACCTGAAAATCGAAGACTATATCCCATAATCTCCCCATAGCCTTGCATGTCTGATCGTCTTATATCTGGCGTACTATCTTCTCCGGACGCAACTCTGGATGCCACGTTGCGCCCTTCTCTTTTTAGTGAATTTACCGGCCAAAGCAAGGTGCGTGAACGTCTGGAAATCGCGCTGGAGGCCGCCCTCCAGCGCTCGGAGCCGCTGGACCACGTACTGCTTTCCGGGCCTCCGGGCCTGGGCAAGACCACCATTGCCAATATCATCGCCAGAGCAATGGGCGGTAACCTCAAAAGCACCAGCGGCCCCACCATTGAAAAGGCCGGAGACCTGGCCGGGCTCCTCACCAACCTGGAAGCGGGCGATATTCTCTTTATTGATGAGATACACCGCCTGCAACGCACCATTGAGGAGTATCTCTACCCGGCCATGGAAGATTTTAAGCTCGATATCATTATTGACCAGGGGCCCAACGCCCGCTCAGTCCGCCTCAACCTGCCCCGCTTCACTTTGATCGGTGCCACCACCCGCGCAGGCCTCCTCACCCCGCCGCTGCTGACCCGCTTCCCAATCAAAGAGCGGCTGGATTACTACACGGGCGAGGAACTGCAAAAAATAGTCCACCGCTCCGGCTCCATCCTGAACGTGGAGATCACCGAAGAAGGCGCTCTGGAGGTCGCCCGCCGCAGCCGTGGCACTCCGCGTATCGCCAATAACCTCTTGCGCCGTGTCCGCGATTATGCCCAGGTCAAGGGCGATGGCGTGGTCAATGCGCAAGTCGCCGATAAAGCGCTGGCAATGCTCGATATTGATAACGATGGATTGGACGAAATGGATAAACGAATTCTGGAAACCATCATCGTGAAGTTTGGCGGTGGCCCCGTCGGTATCTCCTCTCTGGCCGTTGCTGTCGGCGAAGAAAGAGATACCCTGGAAGAGGTCTACGAGCCATACCTCATCATGAATGGCTACCTGAACAGGACTCCCCAGGGCCGCGTCGTCACGCCGCTGAGCTACAAAAAAATCGGTTTTAATCCCTCCTCCGCAACCGCTCAAGACCGCCTTTTCTAGCCTGCATTCATGAGAGAACGCATTCAAGACTGGATTGAGTCACTGGAAATTTATGTTCTGGACGTCATCACTCTGCGCCGGACCGATCGAAAAGCGGTAGCTGTCCGCGGCCTCCTCTACTGCCTCTCTATTCTCTTTGAAGGAATCGTCAAGATCAGGAAGTTCCTCTACGAGGTCCGGATTTTAAGAGATACCACTCTGGGGGTTCAAATCATAGCCGTTGGGAACCTGACAGTGGGCGGCACCGGCAAAACGCCGGTTGTGGAGAAGTTCGCCCGCGAGCTGACCGACCAGAACCGCAAGGTCGCCATTCTCTCGCGAGGCTACCGCTCCAAACCCAAACCGCTCTCCCAGCGCTTTCTGGATACCATTCTTTTCCGCCGCGAGTCTTCTCCGCCCAAGGTCGTCTCTGATGGCAAATCGCTGATGCTTGACAGTGAACAGGCGGGCGATGAGCCCTTCATGCTCGCTTCCAATCTCAAAAACGTGGTCGTACTGGTCGATAAAGACCGCGTAAAGAGCGGGCGCTATGCCGTGGAGAAGTTTGGCTGCGATATCCTTCTCCTGGATGATGGCTTCCAATACTGGAAACTGCATGGCCGGCGCCAGGATGTCGTCCTGATTGATGCCCAGCAGCCTTTTGGGATTGAGGGACTCTTGCCGCGTGGAACCCTGCGTGAACCGCATGAACACTTGAGCCGTGCCTCCGTCATTTTCATCACCAAAAGCAACGGCCAGACCAAAGCATTGAGAGAGCGCATCGCCAAATACAATAAACACGCCTCCATAATTGAATGCGTCCACGACCCCAAATATTTCGTCAATGTCTATAACGACAACGTCCGCATTGATGATCTCTCCTTTATCAAAGATAAAAAGATAGCCTGTCTCTCGGGCATCGCCCAGCCCCAGAGCTTTGAGGAAAGCCTGGTCGGCCTGGGTGCAGAGCTGGTCTATACCAAAAGCTTTGCCGATCACCACCGCTATACCCAGCAGGAAATCTTGAACGTCATCAACCGCAGCAAGCGCCGCGGCGCCGAGTTCATCATCACCACCCAGAAAGATGCCGTTCGCTTCCCCAGGCTGGATCGCCGAGACCTCGATATTTATTACCTTCGCGTAGAAGTGAAGATTATAGCCGGTGCCACCAGCTTCAACGATTGCGTCAAAAAAATCTGTTTCAGCCAATAGCCTTTTCGTCCATGGTCATCCTCTACTATCCGCTCCGCCTGCTTCTCTTCCTCATAGGGGCCTTGCCGGTCTCTTGTGCTGCGCGGCTGGGGCGCTTCTTTGGGGCAATCGCCTGGTGTATAGATAAGAGGCACCGCCAGGTCACTATTGATAACCTGCGGCTGGTTTTTGGGAAGGAGCTCTCGGAAGCGCAGATACGCGCACTTGCTTTTGAAAACTATAAACGTGTCGTCGAGGCTTACTTCTCCGCCATTTGCACTTTGCAGATGAGCGAAGAAGCGCTCCAGAAATATATGACACTGACGGGAGTTGAAAATATTCCGCCTCAGAACGATCCCAATTATGGAGTTTCGCGCGTTGGCCTGATCGGTCACTTTGGCAACTTTGAGCTCTACGCCAAAAACTCTGCCAAGCTCCAGGGGCTTCAGTTTGCCACCACCTATCGCGGTCTGGATAATAAGCTTGGTGACCGGCTCCTGGAAACGCTCCGCTCCAAAAGCAACTGCCTCTTTTTTGAACGCCGCAGAGAAGGAGCCGCCTTGAAAAAAGCGATGGTTTCCCAGCCCCTTCTGGTCGGTCTTTTGGCTGATCAACACCCGGGCGATCGTGGTATCTGGCTCCCTTTCATGGGTATTGAGTGCCTCTGCTCGACCTCCCCTGCCGTCTTCGCACTCCGCTATAACTGCCCGATTATCCCTGCTTTTTGCTATCGCAGAGCTCCCGGCCGCTGGAAAATCGTCATAGATAAAACCATCCATTCCAAGGTAAACGGTAAACCGCGCTCAATCCGTGAAATCATGGTAGAGGTCAACGCTGCCTATGAACGGGCCATTCGCCAGGACCCTGCCAACTGGTTCTGGCCTCACCGCAGATGGAAATCGTATTACAAGCGTCTGGAAAACCAAAAAAAAGAAAATGCCCATGAACCCCCTCAACCCTAACTCCGGCAGAATTCTGATTCGTTCGGTCAATTGGCTTGGCGATGCCATCATGACGCTGCCGGCTCTGGCGCTCATCCGCCAGACGCTCCCCAGCTCCCATATATCTTTGCTGGTACCGCAAAAACTGACCGATCTCTGGCTGGATCAACCCTACGCCGATACCATCCTCTCCTTTGAACCAAAAGAGGGGCTCTTTACCTCTGCGCGCTTTATCGGGCTGGCAAAGGCCCACACGGCCCTGGTCCTTCCCAACTCACCCCGAAGCGCGCTGGAGCTCTGGCTTGCTCATATCCCCTACCGCTTTGGTTACCATGCCAAGTGGCGTTGCGCCTTTCTCTCTGAAGCCATCCCCTATCCCCAAGACCACACACCAATGGGCAAGCGCTCCATCCGGCAAATCAGAGAGCTGGCTGAAAATCAGAAAGAACCCCAAAAATTCAGCTATTCAGCCCAGGCACACCATATCTACCACTACGTCCACCTGGCAAAACACTTCCTCGAATACCTGGGAACAAAACCTCAGCTTCCAATCGACCTGACCCCACTGCTCAAAATCTCCACCAGAAAACAAAATGAGGTCAAAGAGTTTTTCGGCATTCAAAGCTCCTCAGCCGATTCCCCGCTTCTGGGTGTCAACGTCGGCGCCGAGTATGGCCCCGCCAAACGGTGGCCCCTGGAAAACTTCGCCATCACGATGGCCACCCTCGCAAAGGAAGAAAATGTACGCTGGATGCTCTTTGGCGGACCCTCGGACCGCGCCCAGGCTCAGGAGCTCAGAGAGCGCTGCTGCACCATTTACCCTGAAACCTTTATATACCAACTGACCGGCAGAACCACGCTCAACGAACTGGCACTGCTGGCCAACCTGTGCGAGCTCTTTCTCACCAACGATACCGGCCCGATGCATGTGGCCGCAGCAGCCCAAACAACCGTTCTCACTCCTTTTTTGAGCACCTCCCCAGAGCTCACCTGCCCGGGCTCACCCCTGAATGATAAGCTCCACGCCAATCGGCACATCCTCCTTAAAACCTCCCGGACCCCCTGCTCACCCTGCTTTCTCAAAGAGTGCCCCATAGACTTCCGATGCGCCCGCGAGTTCCCGCCCGAGCTCGTCATCTCAGCCATCAGGAAACATCTTGGCCGCCCCTAGCGGACCTCCTCATACCAGACCATCTGAATCGACTCGAGCACCCCTTCTGAGCACCCCTCCTCCGTGCCCTTGAACCCCGGCAACTGCATCACCATTTCCTGCAGCCGCGGAAAGCTCAGAGAAAGCGGGTCCATATCCGGATAAGCGTCAGCCAGCGCCCAGCCAATTTGGTCTGTATCATCCCAGTTCAATTCCATAGCAAACTACTCCTGCCAGTCATTGTCCACTTTAGGTTCATTACAAAGATAGTAAAAGGCTGGCGGGAAGTTCTTCCAGATTGTCCTGCTGGTTTTCACCTCGCCAAAACAATGGTCCAACTGCCTTTTGAGCCTCTGCGCCCGCGGCAGCACCCGTGCATGGACATAGGCAAAGGTGAGAAACATTCCGTCCGGCGCCAGACATTGAACCACCTGCGAAATAATCGCATCCTGCACCTCTTGCGGCAATACCGCCCAGGGCAACCCGCTGATAATCACATCCGGAGCCCCCGCCCCCTGCTCAGCCAGATACTTGCACATTTCCGCTGCCGAGCCATGGTAGAAGGCCCGGTTCGGGAAGCGCACGCGCAGATGCTCTATGCACCGGCCATCAAGCTCAATGCCCAGATAGTTGGCTGCAGGCGGTATCTTTTGCAAAATCGCCTCCGTGATGGCGCCAGTGCCGCACCCCAGCTCCACCACCGTACGGGCCTCAAAGAGCCAGGGGAAATCGGTCATCGCATCCGCCAATGAACGCGAGCTCGGAGCCAACGCCCCAACGTGAGAGGGATTCTTCAGAAATGTTTTGAGAAAAAGCAGCGTTTCACTTTTGGCCAATCCATTGCGGGAGCATCCGTTCCCGCGATTCTTTTTTGAGGAGGGCTCGTGAAACTTTTTCATTTCATGATCAAGAGCGCTTCTTTGCCACTCATCCCCTCTTTTACCCCCAGGAGGGCCGCCGCGGAGGATACTTTTTTCACCTCCGCTTTGAGCATATCCTCATAGGATTTAACCCCGGTCACAATCGCCAAAGCATCTCCCAGCCTTTCAGCCGCCTCAACACTCAGATACCCGCAGCCCAGCATCCCCTTACTGCCTTGTATCAGCAAAAGAGAGCCACTACGAACCGGTATCATATCAGCGCGAAATTGATAAGAATCTATTGTCAGCATTTTATTTTATTTCTACAGAAAGGATTTATCCCTCTCTGCTTTACCTGAACGAACCTCAGACAAGGAGAAAACGGGCCGCCGTTTCCTCCCCTTTTCAAACTATCTCTGACTTGAGAAAACCAAACTTTCCTCCACGCCACAAATAGCACTACTTGAGCCAAACTTCAAAAAAATAGGTACCGGAGCCCAAAAACAATAAACGCTCCCGGAGCTCTTTCACCTGGATTCCTTTCACATTTGTCACCGGCTCAGCGCCCTCAAACACATTCTCCAGAGAGACGGGGAACTTCATCTCAGCCGTGCAGTTGGGCGGCACCACGACCTTCACAAACATCTTGTGATGGCGCACCTCCCAGTTGCAGACAATCTCGCCGGCAATGGAGTCATAAGAGCTTTCCACCTTGGAGAGCCCTTTTTGTCCGGGCAGATAACCAGGCTCAATCTGGAAATGCCTGAAGCCCCGGCTGCTACTCTCCCTGGGTGGCTTGATGCCTCCCAAACCTTCTATGAACCAGTTGCCGACATAGAGATAGGAGCTGTGCAGAAAACTATGGTTCTTATTGCCATCGCCTTCCCAGTCCTCCCAGAATGTGGTCGCTCCCTGCCGCAACATATCCCCCCAGCTTGGGTAATCCCTCGCTGCAACCATCGGGTAAATCAAGTCATTGCGGTTAGCCTCCTGCAATGCTTTAAAAAGAAACGCCCCGCCGGTAATCCCCGCATGAATATGCCCCTTGCGGATCTGGAGGATATCCTCCTCAAGTCGTTTCCAAGTCTCCGCTCGAAGCCCCTCCGGGGGAGCTTCCGCCAGAAGCGCCATCGCCTGATAAGCCTGTAAACCACTCCCATAGGCACCTGTTTCCGAGTTCAGAAAACGTTTATTCGTCGCCGTGCGCACCTCTTTTGCCCGTGCCCGCCAGGTATCTGCATCGCTGCTCAAGCCCAATACGTCGGCAACCTTCGCCATCAGCTCCAGGTTATAAACCCAGTAGCAGTTGTTCAGACAAAGATTTTCTTCTGCAGTCCCACCAGTGGCACCAGGCCTCAGCCAGTCACCCAGGAACTGAATGCTGGGTCCCCAGGGAACCAGGATGCCATCCTTTGAGTTTTCTTCCAGAAACCCAAGCCAGCGCTGCATGGCCGGGTAAGTCTCTTCCAGTATCCTCCTGTCACCGTACTGCAAGTAGACCTCCCAGGGCATGAAGATAATGAAGCCGCTCCAGGCAGGCCCTCCGCCGCCCCAATAGGTCGGTGCGGTATAGGGAACCCAGCCATCTTCCCGCTGCACATCACGCCAGTCGGCTGCCCATTTGTAATAGAGGGCTCCGAGCCCAAAGTTCCCCAGCCCCATGTTCAGAGTTGCGCTGCCATCGCCGCCGTAGCCCATTCGTTCGCGCTGTGGGCAGTCCACGACGTAGCCACCCAGGGAGAGATTCTCAAAAGTCCAGAGGGCTGTCTCATAAATTCGGTTAAAGAGCTCGTTGTCGCACTTGAAGCTCCCAGCCCGTTCGTAGTCGGTATTGATCACATAGCCCGAAATATCTTCCACGCTCGGCAAATAGTCCAGCCCTTCCACGTAGACCCACCGGCCAGTGGCATAGTTAAAACGATGCTCAAACACCCCTTCTCCCGACTCACCGAATATATAGGAAGAGGTCAGAAAAAACGTATTCTCCCTGTCTGGCCGCTCTGACCAGCGCATATCCACCCGCTGCCCAGGCTCACCCTTCATTTTGAAGCGCAGCCAGCCGGTATAGTTGCACCCCATATCGATCTTAATGAGACCCGAATCAAGCTCTTCAACACTTACCGGCTTCAGCGTTCCGATCAATCGGTTCCCTTCCACCCGGTTGGCCGAGACCTGAATGCCTGGCGTATAGACCTTGACCGCCTTCCAGTCCGAGTCATCCAGCGTGGGGCTGCTCCAATCTTTCAGCTCCTGCCGTGCATCATAAAGCTCCCCGCCAAAAGAGGGCCACATCCAGATACCCAGCAGGTAACTGGGGCTCGGGTGGCTCTTCCAGGTCGAATCCGTAACCCATTGCGTCTGCTTTTTACCCTCTTTGGCGTTGAAAGTCAGCTCTGCCTGCGCCAGCACCATCGGCGTGCGCGGTTTATCCGCAGTCTCATAGTAGACATAGCCACCCCAGCCGACACCAAGCCAGAAGACCACGCTGTTTTTTCCCTTTTGCAGATAGGAGGCAATGTTGTAGGTCTTATAGAGGGCCCTCTTGCTCAAATCCGATACACTCGGGCTCAACACCTCATCGCCCACCCGCACGCCGTTAATGTAGAGCTCGTGATAACCGCAGGAAGCAACATACATCAGAGCGCTGGCGGGGAGCTCCTCAAGCTCATAGGTCTTGCGTATCCAGGGGTTCGCCATGCTTGGCTCCGGATTGGCCATATCTTTACTCGGAGTAAAAACCTCATCCGTCCCAATCCATTCGGCATACCAATCTTTTTCGCGCATCGGTCCCACGCTCCAAAAGGCCGGCTGGCTCCACCGGCTCCAGTTGCCGTTCTGGTCTGCCACCCGTACCCGCCACCAGCAGTTCATCGGATAGCGCAATGCCTCACCCTCATATTCTATCTGGGCGGTCTCTGAGCTCGTCACCGCTCCTGAATCCCAGAGGTCTGCCTGGCCCAGTCTCAAAAGCCGCTCAGAGCTGGCTACCTGAACCCGGTATGACTGCTGCGCCAACCCCCGAGAGCTCCGGCTCCTGGCATCAAGTTTCCAGAAAAGACGCGGATTCTTGACATCCAGCCCCAACGGGTTCTTAAGGTACTCACACCGCAGGTCCACCGGCTCCACGCTGCTAAAAAGCGCCCAGCCTGCCGAGGGCATCAAAATAAACCCCAAAAAAACTACACTTGCCAAAAATGCCTTAATCTCTCTTCTCATACCTTTATGATAACCTTTAATTTCTTGTTTTATTTTTCCAGTTCAACAATTTCAATCGTCTTCCAATAGGCCGCTTCCCACGACCAGCCGTTAGGCTGATTAATCAACTCCAGCTCCAGTTCGCCATCATCAGCAAACTGCGTTAAATCCAGAGTCAGCTTCAGCCAGTGATTCATCGTTGTCGCTTTGCCCACCAGTCCGCGGTAAAGCTCACGGTCGCCAGCCTTCACAATCAAGTCAAAATCCCCCTGCGGATCGTTCCCCACCTGCAGGTTCAGAACTGTGCGCTTATCTTTGTTCAGCGGAATCGTCCTCTTGAGCGAGCAGCCGGTTTCACGGTCCAGCGGGTGAACACAGAGAACATCCTTCTCTCCCTGCCAGTCCTGACGCAGTCCCGGGCTCATATCTTCTCCGCAGTTGGATATCTCCCAGCCTGGGAAAAGCTCCTCAGTCGCTTTCTTCGCCGCTGCCGGTGTTGAGCTCCAGCTGATTTGCGCCATCTCTTCGGCTGTGAAGCGGCTTTCCGCAATCGGCTCGGGGTCCCAACTATAAACCAGTTTGCTCGGTTTGACCCCTATATCGGGGATGACAAAAATCTCTTCTCCGGCTTCATTATGGGTGATCTCCCCGCCATATTTTACCACTACCTGCCGCGCCAGTTTCTCCGATACGTCCAGCAGCGTCGGATAGTTGTAAGTCGTATGGTCAAAGCGTCTCTCCCTGTCGAGCTTCTCTGTATAAGTAGCAGGCAGTGCCTCAAAGCCAACCGTCGTGAAAATCACTCCGCCCGAAGAAGAGGGATTGCAATCTGAATCTTGCCCTCCACGGCAGGAGATCACAATCGTCTCCATCAAATCCCGCTCGCCATAGAGAAGCCCCAGCAACACGTAAGCGCCATTAATCTTGCAGTCAATGCCCCCATTGGATGCTTTCTGGTATTCGGGGTCCTGGCGATACTTCTTCTGGCACTCCTGCCAGGTTGCTTGCCAGTCGCCGGGATATTGCTTGTACCATTTAAGCATGTCGCGCGCCATCTCCGCATATTGGCTTTCGTGGGGAATAGCCTTCAGCGCGGTTTCCACCAGGCGCACAGGGTCCGTTTCAAAAAAGGCCTCTGCATAAAGCGCCCCAATAAACTGCCCCGCATAGAGCCCGTCGCCATAGTTCATCAGCCGCCCAAACGTCTCCCCCAGGTCAACCGCTGCCTGCGGGATGCCAGGGGCGATCAGCCCGGAAAAATCGGCTTCAATCTGGTAATCAATATCATTGGGGCAATTATTGAACTGCGGATGGCTCGAATCCGGCGGCGCAATCCCCCGTCTCAGGTTCTTACGGCCCGCAGCGTTCGCACACCAGAGAGGATACTCGCTATTGGCGAAATCAATCCCCGCCTGCCGAATGGAGCAATCCAATCCATACTCCTCCAGCGTCCTCAGAAACGTCATCTCCACATAAATGTCATCCTGCCCAAAAGCTTCATTGACCATCTCCGGCTTCCAGGCGGGCACCGATTCCAGAGGGATGATCTCATCGCACCAGCGGAATTCCGTCGGTCCGCCAACGCAGACCCCCACGATCTGCCCAATCCAGCCTGCCGCCATCTTGTCGCGGTACTCCTTCACCGTAATAGTGCGCGGCTGCGCCTGCAGAGCGAGCGCCATCAATGCGAGCGCCAAACAAAAAGAAAAGCATTTACCTCTAAAAAACATGCAATCATTCTACTCTTCCCGCTTCCATTAAGCAAGCTGCATATCAAGCAAAAGAAATTCTTTTTTTCTTTAGGCAAAGCCCGAAGACGAAGAAACCACATTTCTCAATTGTGACTTTGGAATTATTTGCTATCCTACAGAGGTAATGGCCCCGAGCCCGCGTCGGTGCTCACCCAAAATTGGCCAGGAGATTTTAGTTATGCCCATTTACGAATACGCCTGCTCAAAATGTAAAAAGGTTTTCAGCTTTCTATCGAAAACCCTCACCCCACCCGGCATCCCCAATTGCCCCAAGTGCGGCAATCCCAAAATGGAAAAAATGATGAGCCGCTTTGCCACTCCGCGCGGTGCCCTGGAACCTGAATCAATCGGAGAGCTCGACGAGCCGCAGCTCTCGCCCTCTGAAGAGGCGCGAATGGAACATGTTATGGGAGAAATCGAACGGGATATGGAGTATGTCGATCAGGATAACCCCAGGCATCTGGCACACATTATGAAAAAAATGAAAGATGCACTTCCCTCCGGCGTCATACCCAAGGAGTTTGACCAGGCAATCAAACGCCTGGAAAAAGGAGAGTCTCCAGAAAAAATCGAAGAAGAAATGGGTGATGTCTTTGGCATGGGCGAAGATAGCTGCGCCGATGACCCCTACGGTATGGGACTCTATGGCGGCGGAGGCTACAGCCACGATAGCGGCCTCTATGACTACTAGCCAAAGAGAGGCGCTACCATAGCCGCTTTACCCTAAATCGTTTGAGATAAGAACCCCCCGTCAATACGGATATCGGTTCCGGTCACGAAACTGCTGGCCGCCTCTGAAGCCAGGAAGACGATAACGCCGCCCAGCTCTTCGGGTTTGCCAAAACGCTTCATCGCCGTATGCTCCCAGATCGCTTGGGTGCGGGCACTCGGGCTCCCATCAGGATTGAAGAGGAGCGAGCGGTTTTGCTCTGCCGGGAAAAAGCCCGGAGTAATCGAGTTCACCCGCACACCCTCCAGCGCCCACTCACGCGCCAAGAACTGGGTCAGATTCAGCACCGCGGCCTTGGCAGCGCTATAGGCCACCACACGTGATAACGGAGTATGCGCCGAGACGCTTGCATAGTTGATAATACTCCCCTTGCCCTGCTTGCGCATGTAACCGCCAAAGACCTGGCAGGGCAACATCACCCCGCCCAGAAGGTTCATATCAAAAAGATGCTGCCAGTCAGCCGCCTCAATCGCTTCAAATGGATGATCGGTCGTCACCGTTCCTTCGGGCGAGTTGCCTCCGGCTGCGTTCACCAGAACAGTAGGGGCTCCCAGCTCGGAAATCACCCTCTCCAGAGCCTGCTCCAGCGAGTTTTTGTCCAAAGCGTCAGCCTGAATGAAAATCCCCTTGCCGCCCTTTTCCGTTATCGCCGCAACTCGAGCCTCTCCACGCGGCTGGTTTCTTCCCAGAACCGCTACGCTGGCCCCGGCAGCAGCCAAAGCCTCGGCAGCGACACCGCCAAGCTCGCCAGTTCCACCCAGCACCACGGCCACTTCACCCTTTAAATCAAATAAACTCATCTTAATTACTCCTGTTTCACTATTAATTTTAAAACGCAAAAAGCACCCTCTTTCCAAAAAGAGAGCGCTTTCTACAAATCAGTTCTCAGGACAAAAAGAGTCCCCTCTTATCTGCCTTCCATCATCTGTGCCGGCAAACGACCATCCCAGCCACGCGGACTGTTCCAGGGGCGTTCTGACTGGTTGGCCAGATCGCTCTCGGTTGTCTTACAGCCGGTGAGCATAAAGCCCGAAACGGCAATCCAGGCTATAACGGCCACTCTGGCAAACAGATGCAAACTCTTAAAGTTCCGAATCATTCTCTTACAACCTGGAAGCCTAGAATTTGGCTGCCATCACTGTATCGCCTTCGATAATCTCTTCCCCATCGGTCAACCATCCCGGTATCACGCTGGCGATTGAGTAACTGGGCTCAACAGAGTTCACCCGCACGCGGGCGATCAGGCGGCCTTCGCGAGAAACCAAAAGCTCTCCCTGCTCCTGCACTTCGTTTTCGGAGCCGATATCCAAAATCACAAAGTCCCACTTCGGGTCCACTGCCGTCACTTTGCCTTTGAGCTCTTCGGGCAGCATCACCATCTGGACCCCCTTGGTGTAGCGGTCCAGATCACTCTGAATGCGGACAATCCTCCGGTTCAGGAGGCTGTTCTCATCCAAAAGCGCATTGTTGTTTGCAACCGCTTCACGCAAATCAGCCTGCATTTGCCGGACCCCTTCGGGCTCAAGCCCCAGCGCATTCCAGCGTGAGAGCTTGGAGTTGGCATCCGTCAGACTTCTCTCAGTACGCTCAAGGTCAGCCATCTTCTGCTGGGCCAGCTTCTCGGATTCACTGAGCCGATTCGCCGTTTCATCCAGCAAGGCACGTGTATCCACCAAACTGGCAGTGGTGTCCTTCAGTTCGTCCTGAGTTTCCCTCAAAGTGTTCCTTGTACTGCTCAAATCGCGCTGTGTCGAGCTGAGCGTATCCTTCGTCTGCGACAAATCACTCTGCAAGGCCTCGATTTTTTCTTTGACCTGTGTGTAATTCACGCCCACCGAAGCTAAGCCGGCCACCAGGGCGATTACCAATGCTATTCTTAAATACATGTCCCTAAAACAATACCGGTTCTGAGTCTACCCATCCTGTAGATACTTGTCAACAAAACAGACAGACAAAATAACTGTTTCCTTAAAATCGCACTCTTCCCTTTCCAGAATTCCATTGCTCAAAGCGTTTATTTGATCATTCCGCCCCAAACACATCCCAGAATCAGACCACCAATAAAAATTCGATACCAGCCAAACCCAAGAAAGTTGTGCGATTGCACATACTTCAAAAGCCACTTGACCGCTACAAACGCCGTCAGTGCCGATACCAGCATTCCAACAATGAGCAATCCCCACGGCTGCTCCATACCGCCCTCTTTAATACAGCTCACAAACTCCAGCCCGCCGGCCGAGACCAGGGTCGGTATCCCGAGAATGAAGGAAAACTCAACCGCTGTCCTGCGGTGACAGCCCATTGCAAGAGCCAGCAAGATCGTCGTACCGCTGCGCGATGCCCCCGGGAAAATCGCGGCAATAAGCTGTGCCACTCCAAACACCACCACGATATGCCAGGGCAGTAACTCCTTGAGCTTCCTGTTCCGGACTCCGTATTCGATGGCGATAATCACAAAGCCGCCAATAAAAGTGGCCCAGGCCACCGGTGCAGCCTCACTGGGCAGCCGCATCCCCAGCTTCTTAAGCAGGAGCCCCCCAATGCCGGTAATCCCAAAAGCTACGATCAGTTTGAGCAGATAGTCGCGCACATCCGGTTTGCGCCACTCCAGCAGCAACTGCCGGCACCGCTCGTAAAACACCACTATCACTGCCAACACCGCACCGCTCTGAATCACCACATTAAACATCTCCAGTTGCGCAGCGTTAAAGCTCAATGAAGGTAAAAAAGCCTGCGCCATTAAGAGATGCCCCGTTGAGGAGATCGGCAAAAACTCCGTAATCCCTTCAATAATCCCCAGTATTACAACGACTAACCAATCCATGGATACTGAAAAACAGTAAATAAGTGTGGGAGCCTCCCTTCCGGAGCCTCCCACTTCTCAAAGCTTGTCTTGATGTCGGATACCCAAACCGTCTTATTCCTCAGGAGAGGTTACCTCGGCCTGACCATCCTGATGTATCTCAACATTCAAGTTGTAGTTCGTCCTGGATAGGCTGCGAACTGCCCTGTCGCTGCTGAAGACCATCCGCTCGCCACCCTTACGGAAACCATAGATACCCTTGCGTACAATATCCAGGCGACCCGAAACACTGGTCTCCTGCTTGAGCCGGCGTACCTGTTCCGTCAGGAAGTCAATGCTGTTTAACTGACGTTCCAGCTCTGCCTTCTCTGTCTGGAGCCGCTTGAGCTCTTTGATCAGGAATTCACGGTTCTTCTCTGAAATATCGAGCTTGCCGCTGGTTTCGTTCAGTTCGTTTTCCAGCCGCTGAATTGATTCATCCAGCGCCGCCAACCGCCCCAACAGATCGGCCCGCTCTGTGTTCAAGCCTTCGATTTGCTGATTCTTTCGGGCAATTTCCTCCTCAGCGTTTTTGGCTGCCACGGAAGCATCGGCCTCGGTCTTGTTCAACCGTGCCGTGGTCCGTGCCAGTTCATTGGAAAGCCCCTCATTTACAGTCTGAACGGCTTCCAAGTCCCCCTGCAGCTTCTGGAGCCTCGTATTGAGGTCCATGTTCTGCTCAGTGTAATCCTTGAGCTTACTGTTCAATTCTATATTCTCATTGCCCAGATTCTCCAACTTTACTTGCGCTTCACTCCGGTATGAATAAAACACACCGGCCAAAACCAGACAAGCAATCAATAACAAAGCCAAAACAAATTTAACCTTCATCGCGATGCAATTCTAATCATCTTCCGTTCTTTTGCAACACCGAACTTCAACTTGCATTCAAGTTTATTTTAACACATACTCTGGCTTTGGTGCAGTTACCGAACCATATCCCTGTGATGGTGCTTCCGGAGGCAACCCTGTTCCCCGGGGCGACCTATCCAATGAAAGTCTCTCAAGCGTCTCATGTCAAGCTGGTTAAAGACGCTCTTGAGATGAACCGCTTTTTTATTCTTGCCAATGAGGATACGCCCGAAAGTATCCCGTGTCCCATCTCGGGGCTGGGCCTGATCCGCGCTGCCATCAAAGTTAAAGGCTCTTATCATCTGATATTGCAGGGACTTGCTCGCATTTATCTCGAAAAACGTATCTCGGCTTACCCCTATGATACTTACGAGATATCGCCGCTGGTAGAATCCTCCGGCAACGCGAAGGTCCAGGAAAGCCTTGCTGAGCAGCTCAAGGAAAAAGTGGTCTATGTCATTAAAAACATGGAT
>JAGVTF010000192.1 GCA_019136955.1 Verrucomicrobiota bacterium | reverse complement strand
TTGCACACAGGCTATTCAGGGTTGGTCATCCAACCTTGAGCTGTGCCTCGCTGAACAATATACGCTTTTTGGCGTAATTCACAAGAAAAATTTTCACGCTTTATCGTTTTTGGGGAGGATATTCTTTGTATCCGCTTCTGCCAGAACTAGATAAAAACATTACAAAAATGTAATATTTTTTTTGGTTCAACGGGTTAGAGGCGGTTTTTCCGCTCAAAACAGCCCCCAAAACGCCCCTAACATTACAGAAATGTAATCCTTTTGGGGTTGCCTCTTTCTCCGGAAAGATGTTATCTGGCTGTGTGGTTCGTGTTGGGGCAATGGATTACTCTTTGTTCTTCACTTTCTGATTGGCTCCGGTGCTTCAAGTTTTGTCCCCCGGTTGGCGGCGGCTGGCCGAAAGGAGTTTTATTTTCTCTTCTTTTGGAATGTGATGTCGGTGATGTTTATCGTTCAGTTGTAGATGCGCAGTCGTTGTAGTTACTCTGGTATTTGGAGGGTCGCCTTCCCGCTCATTATCATGAATGCGGGTTTGACGATCATGCACTTCTGCGACCGCAAGTTCCTGGCGATGAATTCGCCTCTGGATGTGGCCGCGGCGCTGCCGGCCGGAGTACTCTCCTTTACGCTGACCTCTTTTTTTCTGGCGCTGGTCGGTTATACCTCCACGGTCGTCGCGCAATATTTCGGCAAGGGGGACAAGGGCTCCTGCGTACGGGCGGCGTGGAACGGGTTCTATCTATCCCTGGGGACGGGGCTCCTGATTCTTCTGGTGATGCCGTGGCTGGGGCTGGGATTGATTGAGCTGGGGGGCCATGCGCCCGAGATCAAAGCATTGGAGCGCGCCTATTTCATTACGCTTATCCCCAGCGGCGCTTTCATGTGTATGAGCGCGGCGCTGATTTCACTCTTCAGCGGATTGGGCCGGACGCGTCACGCGGCGTTTGTGAACCTGAGCGGTTGCAGTCTCAATATCCTCCTGGACTACATGTTGATTTTTGGCAAGTGGGGGGCGCCGGCTCTGGGGATTCGCGGCGCGGGGATTGCGACCTCGCTATCGACCGGCTGCACTTTTCTCCTGGCGGCGCTGCTCTTCTGGTTTCAGGATCAGTTGCGTTATCCGACCCGTTCTCATCGTGGTTTCGCCTGGGCGGAGATACGGCGGCTCTTCCGGTTTGGGAGCCCGGCCGGCTTGCAGATATTTTCCGATATGGGGGCCTTTACCGCCTTCGCGTTTCTGATTGGCCTGATCAACCAGGAAGCGATGGTGGTGACGACGATTGTACTGGCGATCAACCATCTGGCGTTTCATCCGATGTTGGGTCTGGCGGATGCCACGGCGATTCTGACGGGCCAGATGATGGGGGCGCGTCATCCGAATCTGGTTTATCGGCTGCTGTTCCGGGCCTGGTCGATGGCGATTTTCTACATGGGGCTGATGGCGTTGCTTTATCTTTTTTTGCCTGGCTGGCTTTTTGGTCAGTTCGCTCCCAATACTCTTGAAGGGGATATCTCTTTTGAGCGGGTGGTCCAGCAGGGGCGTTATCTGTTGATTTGCGTATTGGTCTATAATTTTTTTGAGGCGACCAAGTTCGTGATCATGGGTTTGCTGCGTGGGGCGGGGGATACGCGCGCCTGCGTGGTCATTACGACTCTCTGCGCCTGGGGGCTGATGATCCCCGGGATGGCGGTTCTGATTTTTTACTTCAAGCTGGGAGTGGTGGGGGTCTGGATTTTCACTTCAAGCTGTGTCTGTTTGGAGTCGGCCATTTATTTTTGGCGATTCAAGACGGAGAAGTGGAAAAAGATCAGAGTGATCGAGCAGGCGCGGCCGGCGGCGGAGTCTTCTCTATCAAAGGAGATTATTTAGAAATCCGCTATTGAACATTGGGGCGCTCCACTTTATGCTTTCTTTTTTGCGTTGTCTGCAAGGCGGCGCGTTTACGATTCAGAATTTGAAATGAAGATCACGCTCAATTGGCTTAAGCAGTATATCGATTATCAGGGGACGCCAGAGGAACTCAAAGAGCAGCTCACGCGGCTGGGGCTGGAGGTTGAGGAGATGCGCAGGTGCAGTGCCGGCTATGAGGGAATCGTCGTGGGCGAGGTGCTCGAGACGAAGCAGCATCCCAATGCCGATAAACTATCGGTCAACCGCGTTTTTGATGGCCGCCAGGAGCGGACCATTGTCTGCGGCGCCTGGAATTTCAAGGCCGGCGACAAAGTGCCGGTGGCGTTGCCTGGCTGCGTGATGCCGCAGAAGGAGCCTTCTGAAGAGCCCTTTACCATCAAGGTGAGCAAGCTGCGCGGCGTGGAAAGTCAGGGGATGATGTGCAGCGGCTGGGAGCTGGGACTCTCTGAGGACCATGAGGGGCTCCTGGTATTGCCGGAGGATGCGAAGGTGGGCCAGCCATTTGCCGAGCACTTGGGCATGGGGAAAGAAGATGTGGTCTATGATATGGAGGTGACCCCCAACCGGCCCGACTGGAACAGCGTGATCGGGATTGCCCGCGAGGTGAGCGCCCTGAGCGGTCAACCGCTGAGTATCCCCGGTGTCTCTGATGAAGCGCTGGAGGCGCTGAGCGACGCTGCCGAGCCGGTCGAAAAATATGTCGATGTCCGTTTGGAAGAGCCTGAGCTCTGTCCGCGCTACGTGGCGCGGGTGATCCGCGGTGTCAAGGTGGGCCCCAGCCCCGACTGGCTTCGGGAAACTCTGGAGAAGGTCGGCCTGCGCAGCATCAACAACGTCGTGGACGTGACCAATTTCGTGATGCTCGAGACGGGCCAGCCGCTTCACGCCTTTGATTATCACCTGCTCAGAGCCGCCGAAGGAGCGGCCAGGCCGGTCATTGTGGTTCGGCGGGCTGCCGAGGGTGAGAAGTTCACGACGCTTGATGATGAAGAGCATGTTTTGAGCAGCGAGATGCAGGTGATCGCCGATGAGACCCGCGCGACGGCTCTGGCCGGAGTGATGGGGGGGCTCAATACGGAAATCCAGGAAGAGACGGTCGATGTCCTCCTGGAGAGCGCCTGCTTCAAGCCGCAGAATGTGCGCGCCACTTCCAAAAAACTTGGCCTGCGCACCGATGCCTCCTACCGCTTTGAGCGCGGCTCTGACGTGGCGATTTGCGACCATGCCAGCCGTCGCGCGGCCCGGCTGATTGTGGAGCTGGCCGGTGGTAAGCTCTGCAAAGGTGCTGTGGATGCCTGGCCGGAGCCGCCGGCTGAAAAAAGAATCTCCCTGCGCTATGAGCGGACCAATGCGCTTTTGGGAGTAGAGATCGCCCCCGAGATGCAAAAAGCTTTCCTGGCCAGTCTGGAGCTCACACCGGTCGAAGAAGAGACGCCGGAGCTCGCCGCCAGCCGGGTCACCGTGAAGATACCGCCCCGGCGCGTCGACCTGAACCGCGAGGCCGACCTCATCGAAGAGGTGGGCCGCCTCTATGGGGTGGATAAAATCCCCTCACGGCTCCAGATCGGTTCCCTGGGCTCGAACCCGTACGATAAAACGGTCGATTTTCTGAGCGAAGTCCGCAGGCTCCTGGTCGGGCTCGGTTTCCACGAGGCGCAGGGCCAGACCTTGATCTCCAAAGCGGCGGCAAAGCTGGTTTGCCCCAGTCCGATAGAGCTCAGGAACCCGCTCAGCAGCGATATGGATGTGCTGCGGCCGAGTCTGTTGCCGGGGCTGCTTGCCAGCACGACGCACAATATCAACCACGGGACGCCGGAGGTGGCGCTCTTTGAAATCGGGCGCGCTTTCATCCCTGACGGAGACCAGTGTACGGAGCAGCTCAAACTGGCGATTCTCCTGACCGGCCAGCGTGCTCAGCCTTTCTGGAGCGGGCCGGAGCGCTCGGCCAAATGCGACCTCTTTGATTTGAAGGGAGCGCTGGAAGTTTTTGCGGAACAGATCGGTTTGAAAGGTTTCGTTTTCAAGCGTTCCGAGAAGGAGCATTCGCTCTTCGTGGAGTGGGGCCAGGTCATGCAGGGCAAGGCTGAGATGGCGCGCTTTGGGCAGCTCCTGCCTTCGCTGGCCCGCAAGATGGATATGCGCGAGCCTGTCTTCGTGGCGGAGTGGAATCTGGAACTGGTGGAGGCGCGCAGTAACCGCTCCAGCAGCTTTAAGCCGATCATTGAATTCCCCGACAGCCGCAGAGATATCGCGATGTTGGTCGATTCCAGCGTGACGCATGAGTCGGTGCTGGTGGTCGTCAAGAAAGCCAGACCGCAATTTCTCGAAAAGGTGGAGCTCTTCGATATCTTCAAGGGCAAAGGAATCCCCGAGGGTAAAAAGAGCATGGCCTATGCCTTTACCTACCGGCACAGCGAGCGGACGCTGACGGAGCAGGAGGTCAATAGCGACCACCAGAAGGTGATGGGGGCTCTGCAGCAGAATCTTCATGCGACCTTGCGCTAAGCGCTTTGACCTTTGGCCGGCGGCGGGGTAGAATCTACTCGTTATGGGCAAGAGTATGCAGAATGTAGTTTCGCGAAGTGGACGTTTTTCTGAGGGGCCGGCACGGATCGTGGCCGAGTTCACCGAATCGATCTCCTTTGATTACCAACTGGCGCAGGCCGATATCGCAGGCTCCAAAGCTCATGCGCAGATGATTCACTCGCTGGGCATTCTCTCCGATGAAGAGAACGCCGCCATTCAGCAGCATCTGGATGAGATCGCCCGGGAGATATCCGAGGGTACTTTTGTCTGGAAGCCGGAGCTCGAGGATGTCCATATGAATATCGAGTCCGAGCTCACCCGCCGTACGCCAGCCGGTGCCAAACTCCATACGGGCCGCTCACGCAATGACCAGGTGACCGTCAGTATGCGGCTCTGGCAGCGGGAGGCGATGCTCGCTCTGGGGCGGAGTCTCCTCAAGGTTCAGGAAGCTCTGCTGGCTCTGGCGCAGGCGAACTCCACGGTGATTATTCCCGGCTATACGCATTTGCAGCGGGCTCAGCCGGTCTATTTTGCTCATCATCTCATGGCCTACATGGAGATGTTCGACCGCGACCACGAGCGGCTGTGCGATGCCTATCAACGGGTGAACGTCTGCCCGCTGGGGGCAGGCGCACTGGCCGGAAGCACGTTGCCTCTGGACCGCGAAATGGTGGCGCGGCTCCTCGGTTTCGTTGACGGGCAGGGCAATCCGCGCCTCTGCCATAACTCCATGGATGCGGTGAGCGACCGCGACTTCATGGTGGAGCTCTGCGGCGTCTGTGCGCTGATTGCGCTGCACCTGTCGCGACTTTCTGAAGACTTCATCCTCTGGAGCAGTAGCGAGTTTGATTTTATTCGCGTCTCGGACGCCTTCACCACCGGTTCATCGCTGATGCCGCAAAAGAAGAATCTGGACGTGGCCGAGCTGAGCCGTGGCAAGAGTGGCCGCGTCATCGGGAACCTCATGGCGCTGCTCACGCTGCTCAAGGGGCTGCCGATGACCTATAACCGCGATCTGCAGGAGGATAAGGAGCCGCTCTTTGACAGCGTCAGAACCGTTGGGCTCACGCTGGATATCTGGGCCGCCATGCTGCGGGAGGTAACCGTGAAGCATGAGCGTTGCCGCGCGGCGGCCTCGGACCCCGCCCTCCTTGCGACCGACCTGGTCGATTATCTGGTGCGCAAGGGGGTTGCTTTTCGCCAGGGCCATCATGCGGTGGGTGAGCTCGTCGCGCTGGCCGAGAAGAG
>JAGVTF010000066.1 GCA_019136955.1 Verrucomicrobiota bacterium | reverse complement strand
GGATTAGGACGAGTGGAAGCCAGGACATTAAGATTTATGAGTGAGGCGGCCGAAGGTTTGATTTACTTCGGTGAGGCGGATATTTCCGTAAAAGGGATCTTTACAGATAGCCGCAACCCGCTCAATGGAGGAGCATTCCTGGCTGTAAAAGGTGAGTATTTTGATGGGCATGATTTTATCGAATCGGCAGCCAGGGCAGGCTGCAAGGTTTTTATTGTGAGCCGTATTGAAGGAATTCGCTTTCCTGAGAAAAGCTCTGTTTTGTGGGTGAGGGATACGGTGGAGGCTTATGGAAGAATTGCTGCAGCCTATCGAAAAAGTTTTAAAAAGGTAAAAGTTATTGCTGTCTGTGGTTCCAACGGCAAAACAACAACCAAGGAGCTGATCGCAGCGGTACTTTCCAAAAAAGGGAAAACTTTGGCCAGCCAGCGAAGCTATAATAACCACATCGGGGTGCCGCAAACATTATTGGAGCTGGACAGCTCCCACTCCTATGCCGTTATTGAGGCCGGCACTAATCACCCCGGAGAGCTGGCCCCGTTGCTCAAAATGATTGATCCCGATTATGGCGTGCTGACTAGTATTGGTAACGAGCATCTGGAGTTTTTTGGGGACTTAGATGGAGTCCTCGAAGAAGAGGGAAGTATAGCGGAAGCTTTGCCGGCCGGAGGTGCCCTCTTTATTGCCGAAGATTGCTATGGCAGCCGGGAAGTTATTGGGCGGCTCAAAAAAGGAGTGCGCTCTATAGCAGTGAGCCGCCAGAGCCCAGAGAGTGCTGAGCTCTATGGGGAACTGGTGAGCATCAGTTACAACGGGACCACTTTTAAAGTATTTCCAAAAGCCAAGGAGGTGGGCAAAGGTCAAGAGGACACTCGTTTGAGGCAAGGCAAAATACGTTCTTTGGGGGCGCACCATATCATCAACGCACTTCTTGCAATCTGTGTTGGTAATGAAATGGGCGTTCCGGAGGATGAGATTTACCAGGCATTGAGCGAGTGTCCCGCCCCAGAAATGCGGACTGAGATAAAGATTGCCCGCGGCGTGACGCTCCTGGTCGATTGCTATAATGCGAACCAGGACTCAGTCTGCGCTGCTCTGGAAACATTGATGCACTTGAGAAACAGCGGAACCGGCAAAGCGGTTGCCCTTTTGGGGACAATGGGCGAGCTGGGCCAAAGTGCGCCGCTATCTCACCGGCAGGTTGCGCTCAAGGCTGCGACCGTTGGAGTGGATCGAGCGCTCTTTTGCGGAGAATATGCAGGCGAGATGTGCGAGGTTTTCCTGGCAAATGCTTCGGCAGGGCAATTTTCAAAAGCTTTTGAATCGCCGGAGGCTTTACTGGAGCAGGCCGACGAATATATCAATGCAGGTGACTCTGTGTTATTGAAGGCCTCACGCTCCCAGCGGTTTGAGCGCCTGGTGCAGAGGTGGAGCTTGGAAGTATGATTTATCAAATCACTCAATACATACAGGAGATAGCGAAGGCTCAAGGCTGGGAAGAAGCTGTTTCCTGGCTGCGCATTTTTTCTTATGTATCGGTGAGGGCGGTAGGTGCAGCGCTGACGGCATTCACTCTTTGTATGCTTTTGGGCAGGAGTGTGATCCAGTGGCTCAGCGACATTGCGCCCGAGACACATACTCCGGAGTGGGCCAAAAACACTCCTGGTAAAAGCGAACCCAAACAGGCAGAAGAGGCAGTGAAGGAAGCGCTCAAAAAGAAGCAGGGAGTCCCCAGTATGGGCGGTATCCTGATCGTGGGGGTGATGGATGTGAGCGCTCTTTTTTGGGGCGTCTGGAATGAGCTGCTGCTATTGACCGTTCTGAGCATGATCGTCCTGGCGGGGCTCGGTTTTTATGACGATTACCGCAAGGTAACGCGTCAGGGAGAGGGTTCATCGGAGCTGGTAAAAATCGGTGTTCAACTGGCTCTTGGTTTGACTCTGGTCTGCTATCTTTACATGGATGCCAGGGTTTCCTTTTTAATTGAAGAGGTGATGGTTCCTTTTTACAAGGAGCCGATTCTGGCGACAGGCGTTGTCTCTTCAATTGTTGGAGCCATTATTGTGATTCTGGCGGTGTTTGGCAGCAGTAATGCGGTTAATTTGACTGATGGTTTAGACGGCTTGGCAATCGGCTGCTCATTGATTTGCACGGTGGTTTTTTTGGTTCTTACTTACCTGACAGGTCGCGTGGATTACTCGACTTATTTGAACTTGACCTACGTCCCCGGCGCCTGTGAGCTGACTGTTTTTTGTGCGGCCCTCGGGGGAGCCTGCCTGGGATTCCTCTGGTTCAACTGCCATCCGGCGCAAGTTTTTATGGGTGATACAGGTTCTCTGGCAATCGGTGGTGCTTTTGGTATTATGGCGGTTCTGGTGCATCAGCCTTTTATTCTTCTCATTGCAGGCGGAGTATTTGTGGTGGAGATTGGTTCATCGGCTTTGCAGCGGTATTACTTTAAGTTTACACGGATCAGAACCGGTGTCGGGAAAAGGTTTTTCCTGAGAGCTCCCCTCCATCACCACCTTCAGCGTTTAGGATGGTCGGAGACTCAGGTGGTGACGCGTCTTTATATTGCAGCCATTATTTTTGCGGTATTGGCCCTGGCTTCCTTGAAGATCAGGTAAGAAGTAAATTAAATGAAAATCAAACAGAAGAAGATAGCAGTTTTAGGGTTAGGCATCAGCGGAATGGCTGCTGCTCGGTTGGCCCTGAGGCATTGCGCCAACGTTTCTGTTTGGGATGAGGCAGGGTCAGACTGTCTGGAAGAGCGTGCAGAGCAACTCCGATCGCAAGGAGCCAGCGTAGAGTTGGGGGTAAAAAGCTACCCGGAGCTTAAACCTGATATCTCTGTGATCAGCCCCGGGGTTGAGCCCGGGAGCATCTTGGGGAGGTTTGCCCTGGAGGCTGGCGGGGAGGTTCTTTCGGAGGTGGAATTTGGCTGGAGCTTCATGGAGGAGGTTCCGCTGATTGCCATCACGGGAACCAACGGAAAAACAACTACGGCTGAGCTCTGTGCATTCATTTTGAATGAGAATGGGATTTCTACTCATGCCTCTGGCAATATCGGTTATCCGGTTTCCTCCCTGGCTCTGGAAGATAAGAGATATTCGGTAAACGTTTTTGAGGTTAGCTCTTTTCAACTGGAGCGAATAAGGAACTTTTGCCCAAAAATAGCTGTATTGACCAATATCTCCCCTGACCATCTGGAGAGGTATCCTTCAGAGGAAGAGTATCTCTTGACCAAATTGAAGATATTCTCCAGGCAGAGAGCTGAAGACTGGGCTCTCATTCAATGGGATGCGGCACAACTGATTTTTGAAAAACAGAAAAAGCTCTGGAAAAAAGAAGGATACTTAAAACCTCGTCTCCTCACCTACAGTGCAGAGAGTAATCAGGCAGACGTGTACTTACAGGATGGCTGGATTATTTGCAGGGGTGTTCACAATCTCCCAGAGGGCAAATGGTTGGAAGTTAAAAAGTTAAAACTCCAGGGCAATCATAATTTTGAAAACGTAATGGCTTCGCTTTTGGCTACAGTGCTAAGCGGAGTGCCGGTTCAGAAAGCTTGCCAAAGTGTGGCGGGTTTTGAGCCTTCTGCCCACCGCTGCCAGCTAGTGGATGTAGTCAAGGGGGTTAGATATATTAACGACTCCAAAGCCACTAATGTGGATGCAACCCGTCAAGCATTAAAGATGACCCCGATGGGAAAAAAAACCTGGTTAATTGCGGGAGGCAAAGATAAAGGATTTGATTTTGGAGGACTGGAAGACTTACTCTCATCTCGTGTGCGTGGAGCTATTCTGATAGGCGAGACCCGCGAACGGATTCGCAGAGAATGGGAGAAACATGTACACTGTGTATTTGCCAATTCCCTGGAAGAAGCCGTCTGCCATGCCTCCCAAAACGCAACCGCTGGAGAGCTCGTTTTGCTCTCTCCGGCCTGCTCGAGTTTTGACATGTTCAGGAGCTATGTTCACAGGGGTGAGCTGTTCAGGCAATATGTTGAAAAGGTTAAGAAAGAGAATGAGATTTAAATTGAACCGGATTCGATGAATTTCTCGGGAGAGAATTGACTATCGGATCGAAATAGGCCACAATAAAAACAGATGATGTTATGAACGATCAAGACAAAAAAAATAAGTTGATATCGCAGGGTTCTCGGCTTCAACAGCTCTCAGGAAAAAAGAAATCCAATCTGGCTGTTGCGATGTTCGCAATCCTGTTTTTTCATGCTGCCGTCCTGGGTGCATTGCTGATACAGGGCTGCAAGCAGGAGCCTCCCCAGCCTGAGGTGGCACCACCTGTCAATGAAGCGGCAGAGTCGACTAATGCTTCGCCTGCTGGGCTCGATGGGGTGGGCTTACAGTTCCATGATGACTTCCCAGGTGACGTTGTTCAGCAAATGACCAATGCGGCGCCTGCAAGCGATCAGCAACGAACGGTGGCAGCTTTGCCGCCGGATACCGGTGCTCCGATTCCTGGAGTGCAGGGATTGCCTGGCTCTCTGCCCCTGACAACAGGGACAGGCATAGGCCAGCAAATGCAAACGCCTGCTCCGGCAGCTCCGGCCGCCTCTGAAATGAAAGAGCATACCGTGAGGAGCGGAGAGAACTTCACGACGATCGCACGTGCCTATCCTGGGGTAACCGTTACAGACTTGTTGAATGCCAACCAGGGTGTTGACCCGCGCTATTTGCAAGTAGGCCAGGTAATTAAAATTCCACCTGCCTCTGCTTCCAGTGCGCAGACCACACCTGGCGCTCCGAGCGTAGCTGGAGAGCAAAGCAAGCCGACACCGGGCTCTGACTACAAGGATGCTGATGGGCAAACCATTTATGTAGTAGCCTCTGGGGATACCTTGACCCGAATCAGCAGGAAGTTCGGAGTAAAGATAGCGGACATCAGAAATGAGAACCGTCTGGCCGGTGACCGGATTAATGTAGGGCAGAAGCTGAGGATACCGGCCCAATCACCGACAACACCTGCCGCTCCTTCGGGCACAGGAACCGTCAGTCGCACTCCGGTACAGGGAGAGGGCGCTTCTCCGCAGTCTCCAGGAGGAATCACAATTACCCCACTTGGGAATTAGTAGAAATTCCTGAGAGTTTTACATAGGGTGCGGTTGTACCGTGCCGCAATTTTGTCCGGGGTGGATACGTACGAGCCTACAAGGGGCCGTGTGCCCACCCCGTAAACTTTGGGCGGTTTAGGGAGTCTGGGGAGCTAGTGATGAAACAGGTAGTGGGGATGATTATCTTCAGCGTGGCGATGTTGGTTGCCGTGGGGCTTCTGGCTCTTTATAGCGTTACTTTTTCCAAGATTGAGCGCAGGCCTGTTGCTTCCCAGGTGCAGACTGCGTCAAAAGGGGCTTCAGTAACCAATACGGCGTTGGAGCAGGAGGCCTGGAAAGTCTCGCCACGGAATATTCAGGGGATGAACAGCTTTAAAAAGCAGGCACAATTCGTCGTGGTGGGAGCGATTTTGTGTGCTTGTCTGGCCCTCTTTTTTGATTATAAGTTTTTGCGACGAGACTGGGTCGTTGCCTTTCTTTTGATCATCTGCGCTTTTCTCTTAACTGCCGTGTTTTTTCCGGCACTGGGAGGCGTAAGAGTAAAAGGAGCATCTCGCTGGATACAATGGGGGATTAACTTTCAACCCTCAGAGCTGGCCAAGCTTTCGATCATCATCTTTTTTGCCTGG
>JAGVTF010000090.1 GCA_019136955.1 Verrucomicrobiota bacterium | reverse complement strand
TCCAGGAACCCGAAAAAGAACTTATCTGCGACCTGGTGGAGGATGGCCAGCGCTTCCTGCTCTGCAAAGGGGGCCGGGGCGGTTTGGGCAATCGAAATTTCGCCACCGCTACCCGTCAGACACCCCGCTTCGCCCAGCCGGGCGAGCCGGGCGATGAAGGCGAATTCCTCCTGGAGCTGCGGCTGATTGCGGATGTCGCCCTGGTTGGCTTCCCCAATGCGGGTAAATCGACGTTGCTCTCCTCAATCTCGCGTGCCCGCCCAAAAATCGCCGCCTACCCTTTCACGACGCTTCACCCCAATATCGGAATCGTCGAGTACCCCGTGGATTACCACAGGATTAGCGTTTGCGACGTGCCGGGTCTCATTCCCGGCGCTCACCAGAATAAAGGGCTGGGCCATGCTTTTCTGCGGCATATTCGCCGCTGCAAGGTGGTCCTGATCCTCCTCGACATGGCCGGCAGCGAAGGGCGCAAACCGTGGGAAGACCACGAACAGCTCCTGGATGAGCTGCGCCACTACGATGAGCGCCTGCTCGAGAGACCGCGCCTGATAGTTGCCAACAAAATGGATGAGCCTCAGGCAGTCGAGTATCTGAAATCCTTCAGGCGGCGCGTCCCCAAAACCGCTATTTTCCCAATCTCCGCCATCCTTGAAGAGGGTGTCCCCAAGCTTCTGGAGACTCTGCGCTCCGTTGTAGCCGAGGCTCCAACCCCCTCCCAACAAGAGACTTCTTCAGTTTTACTGGCTGGCGAATCAGCCAGAGAAGAGGAATCCCCTGAGCCTCAAGAGACTCAGCCCGAACCTCCCGCCCCCGCTCCGGCTGAGGAATAAAAAAAAGCAACGCTTCACCTGCCAGGCTGGTAAGGTCGCTTTTGGAAAAAGTTAAGTCTCGGGATTTATTTTCTTCGGTTATCAAGTACCAGCCCGACCGTTTCACCCGGACGAAGCTGAACCTCTTTGGGAATTCTAAAGGAAACCGGCAACCCCATATCTACCGCTTGATCATTGGATAAACGCGCCAGACTGTTCGTGATCGGCTCCATGAAGCGGCCAACGGTCTCCACTTCCGTCACCGCCAGAACGCGCTGCACTGTCGATTGGGTAATGATCTTGGCCTGCATCCCCGGGAACGGCTCCACCGGAAAGGGCTGGCGTATATAACCGACAATCCGCTCCGCCTCAGTGGCATTCACCATCATGAGGACGTACCCCTCCGTAACCGTTTCACCCGCTGAGCACCAGACACCGCTCACCATCCCGTCAATGGGCGCCCGCAACACAATCGGGTTTTTCTCAGAGGGAGCGGAGGTAAGCCGCTCTTCCAGCGCCTCTATTCTGGAAGCAAAATCGCTACTGATAAACGAGCCGCCCTGTTCAATCTCCACCCGCAGCTTCTCGACCCCCTCTTCCAGACTGGGGATCGCAATCATGAGCTCTTCAATCGTTTTTTGGGCCGTGTCGCGGTCTGCCAGTGAAAGATCATAGAGCTCCTGGGAAACGTAATTCTGTTTGGCAAGCTCCTCGCTCCGAGCCAGTTCTTTCTCCGCGCGCACCAGCTCCACTTTGTTCTGCTCCAGTTCTACTTTTTTGGAAAGCAGGTCCATCCGCAGGGAGTAGTAGTCTGCCTCGGCCCTTCGCAAGGTCAGTTGGGAGTCCGAATTCATCCGCGAGGCAAGGAGGTCGAGCTCCAGACCAATCCCGCTCAACAGGCTGCGGGTATCAGTCGGCTCAATGGTCACCAGCGGGTCCCCTGCCCGGACTTCATCAAAGCGTTGGGCAACGACCTGCCGGACCACACCGACAGTCGGACTAAGGACCTGCGCACGAATAGCTTCCACTTCCCCCATCATCGTTGGGGCAATGAGCACATGGGCCCAGACCCACCAAGTGGCTCCCAGAGCCAGGGCCATGACGACCCAGGGCAGGTATGCCAGTTTGAACTCCTTCCAGAGCTGCTCCTTGGGAGTTGGTATAGGTTCTAAATGATTCTTCACCGTAAAACTAATTCACGTACTCTAGAGTGCGATGCAGCAAATAACATGCCAAAAGGAAATCCAGAAACACACCCAACGCACCTCTGCAGAGAGTCTAAGCACTAATTGACTTTTTTGTCCAGAAAAACTGACAATGATTTAAAAGTAAAAACTGGATACTTTCCACCAATTAGTGTAGTCTCAAAACCGGTTTCTGGCTCATGGAGCCCATTTCAGCCACTTGACCACTTATCTACAGTTTATGACAAAAGAACCTGCCGTTACAGCCGAGCTGGTAGAAAAACATGGAATCAGCCCGCAAGAGTACGAACAAATACTCCAAATTTTAGGCCGAGAGCCTAATTACGTCGAGTTGGGTATCTTCTCGGTAATGTGGAGCGAGCATTGCTCCTACAAAAACACCAAACCGCTCCTCAAACAGTTCCCCACCAGCTCAGATAAAATCCTGGTCAAAGCCGGAGAAGAAAATGCCGGCATCATCGATATTGGCGATAACCTGGCCATCGCCTTCAAAATCGAATCCCACAACCATCCCAGCGCCATCGACCCCTTCATGGGCGCGGCAACCGGCGTGGGCGGAGTGGTCCGCGATATTTTCACGATGGGTGCCCGCCCCATTTGCGCTCTGAACTCTCTGCGTTTTGGGAACCTCTCCTCCGAATCGGCTCAGGAGCTCCTCCGCGGTGCCGTTGAAGGAATCGCCTACTACGGCAATACGCTGGGCGTGCCAACCGTCGGCGGTGAAATCTACTTTGATGAATGCTACGAAGGCAACCCGCTGGTCAACGCCTTCTGCATGGGCGTGCTCCGCCATGGGCAAATCGCCCGCGGTGCCGCCAAGGGAATCGGCAACCCCGTCTTCTATGTGGGAGCTCCCACCGGACGCGAAGGTCTGGCCGGCGCCGCCTTTGCCTCCCAGGACCTGACCGAGGAATCCGCCAGCCGGCAGAGCGAATTCAGCCTCACTGCAGACCCTCTCCTTGAAAAGCAGCTAATCGAAGCCTGTCTGGAGCTCCTGGCCACCCCCGGAGCCGTCGCAGGCATTCAGGATATGGGCGCGGCAGGGCTCACCTGCTCCACCTGCGAAACGGCGGCCCGGGCCGGTACCGGCATCGAGATTGAGCTCACCAAAGTCCCTCAGCGCCTGCCCGATATGACCCCTTACGAAATTTTGCTCAGCGAATCGCAGGAGCGGATGCTCATCATCGTCAATAAGGGCCACGAGGCGGAGGTCCAGCGCATCTTCGATAAATGGAACGTGCCGTGGGCCCAGGTCGGCTTTGTCACCGATACCGGCCGGATGGTCGTGAAGAATCAGGGACAGACCGTGGCCGATATCCCGGCAGCCAAGATCGCCAATGATTCACCGGTCTATCACCGCGATTCCAAAGAGCCGGCCTATCTGGAAGAGGTCCGCGCCTTCCGCGTAGAGGGGGGCATCCCCGACACCGCCAACCCGCAGAAAGAGCTCGAAGCGCTTCTCCAGGAACCCTCAATCGCCTCCAAAAACTGGGCCTACCAGCAGTTTGATTACAAAGCGCTCAACAGCACCGTGGTCATCCCGGGCTCCGATGCGGCCGTTCTGGAGATCAAACACGAGAACCTGCCGATGCTCTCCGCGGAGACGCCCGAAACCGTCCCCGCTGAAATTGAAAAATATCTGGCGCTTGCAGTCGATGGCAACGGTGTCTATGTCTATCTGGACCCCTATGAAGGGAGCAAAACGGTCGTGGCCGAATGCGCGCGCAACCTCGCCTGCTCAGGCGCTACCCCGCTGGGCAGCACCGACAATTTAAACTTCGGCAATCCGCACAATCCGGAGCTCTTCTACCAGCTCAAAGAATCGGTCAGAGGATTGGCAGAGGCCTGCAGAGCCTTCGATGCACCGGTCACCGGCGGCAATGTGAGCCTCTACAACCAGACCCCGAAAGGGGCGATCGACCCCACCCCGACCGTAGCGCTGGTGGGGCTCATCGAGAAAAAAGAGCATATCACCACTCAGTGGTTCAAGGATGAAGGCGATGCCATTATTCTCCTGGGCGCCGCGGTCGATGAAGCCGACCCCAACCTCGGTTTGGGCGGTTCAGCCTATCTTTTAAGCAAACACCAGACCAAGAACGGAATGCCTCCGCGCTGCGACCTCCAAAAGGAAAAGGCGTTGCAGGCAGTGACACTCGATTGTATCCGCTCCGGCTGGGTCAAAAGCGCCCATGATTGCAGCGAGGGCGGCCTGGCCGTCACGCTGGCCGAGAGCTGTTTCAATAACTTCAATAAATGCGAAACAAAGGGCACCCCCGCCTTCAAAGGAGCGAAGATCAATCTCTCAGCCATAAACTGCCCCCGTCTGGATGCGCTCCTCTTTGGTGAAACCCAGTCTCGAATCCTCATCAGCGTGGCACCCGGCAACGTAGCCGCGGTTCTGGCGAAGGCGGAAGCAGCCGGCGTCCCTGCAGCCGTGATCGGAGAAGTGAACGGCTGCTGCAGTGAGGCTCAACTCGAGATCACGACGGGCACCGGCTCAACCTGGAGCTGGAGCGTACCGGCTCTCCACGAGCTCTGGTGGAACGCCCTGGCCAAAATTATGAATCAACAGTGAACTTTGACTTAAATGAAACCGCAGGCAACGTGAATAATCGTTATGTAGTCATCATGGCCGGTGGGCGCGGAGAGCGCTTCTGGCCAGTAAGCCGTCAGACAACACCCAAACAGCTCATCAAACTGCTGGGAAGCCGCTCGCTGCTCCAGCAGGCAGTGGACCGCGTACTCCCCATTGTTGAGGCTGCCCATATTTTCGTGATTACCAACCGCCAGCAGGCAGAGGCCGTACGCCGGCAGCTTCCCGAGCTGCCCCAGGACAATATCATCGCCGAGCCGGTCGGCCGCGATACCTGCCCCGCCGTCGTGCTGGGGGCGGCGCTGGTGGCGGCACGCAACCCGGACGGCGTCCTGGCGGTCCTTTCAGCCGATCATCTGATCCCGACGGTGGAGCTTTTCCGCCAGACGCTTCTGGATGCCTGGGCATTGGCGGAAGAGCAGGACGCTTTGATCACGCTGGGGATTCGCCCCAACGAACCCTCCACCGGCTACGGATATATCCACCTGGGGGCGCCGTTCTCCGCAGAAGAGGGCTCCCCCGCTCCGGCTCTGGAGCTCAAGAGCACCCCCTTCCATAAGGCGCTGGCCTTCGTGGAAAAACCGAATCTGGAAACCGCCGAGAAATACCTGGCTTCCGGAGATTACCGCTGGAATGCCGGCATGTTCCTCTGGTCCTGCAAGACGCTCCACAAAAGCCTGCGCCAGCATCAGCCGCTCATGGCCGATGCTTTCCTGCGCTGGAAAGCGGCCGCAAGTGCCTCTGCCGAGCACTTGAAGCAGACGCTGGAAGAGGATTACCCGGAGCTCACGAAAATCTCAATCGATTTTGCCCTCATGGAGAAAGCGCACAATATCCTCGTGGCCGACGCCTCCTTTGAGTGGGATGACCTGGGCAGTTGGCCCGCGCTCATGCGGCACTTGCAGCACGACGACGCAGGCAACTGCTCCAACACGCCCTTTATTTGCCTCGACTCCCGCGAGAATCTCCTCTTCGATACCCGCCAGAAGCTGTCGCGGACACCGACGGCCCTCCTGGGCATAGAGCGCTCGCTGGTCGTCTTCACCGATGAGGTCACCCTGATCGCTCATCAATCGCAATCGCAACGGATTAAGGAG
>JAGVTF010000076.1 GCA_019136955.1 Verrucomicrobiota bacterium | reverse complement strand
AGATTGTAGATTACCTGAAGGTGCTTTGGCCTCATGTGGCAGTTCCGTTTTGCCCTCAGTGTGGAAAAGAAATCAAAGCTTTTCCTGCACACCAAATATGGGAGGCTTTCAGGGCTGCCTCTCCAGAAACAGAAGTTTGTTTGATCATTTTTCGTGTTCAGCTCTCAGAAAAAATTTCTTTTCAGGAATCTCTTTCCTGGATTCAGAGCCTGGGCTACAACCGTGCCTTAATCCGGGGAAAAGTAAAGCGTCTCGAAGAAATTCAAAAAACCCCGGAAACGCCTCATTTGGCAGAGCTCTTGATTATTCAAGATCGTGTCCGATGCACCGAGAAATACCAAAAGCGTTTTACCGACAGCTGTGAACAAGCCTACAGGTATGGCCAAGGCCAACTTCTCGTTCTGGATGCCACCAACCTTGACACCGCTCAGGCATATCCATTTTCCAATAAAATCGAGTGCCTGGAGTGCCACATCTCTTTGCCCAAACCGACGCCAGGACTCTTTAGCTACAATCATCCCCTGGGCGCCTGTCCCGTTTGCCACGGGTTCGGAAAAACGATTGGTATCGATATGAACCTGGTCATCCCGGACACCACAAAAACCTTGCGAGAAGGTGCTATCAAGCCCTGGCAAAGCGGAGTATCGCGAGAGTCTCAGATGGACATGCTCCGAATGGCGCACAAGGCAAAAATCCCTCTCGACGTTCCATTCAGGTCGCTCACGGCAAAACAAAAACGCTGGGTGATAGAGGGCGACCCTGACTATGAGAAAGATGATAAACATCTCTGGCCAAAATGCTGGTACGGAATCAATGGATTTTTCAAATGGCTGGAGAGCTATACTTACAAGATGCACATACGCGTCTTTCTCTCCCGCTACCGCTCCTACATGGAGTGCGAGGCATGTAATGGAAGCCGGTTCACCCCAGAATCCCTCGCCTTCAAAGTCCACAATCCGTTTGAAAAAAATGCGCCTCCAGTAACGCTTTCCCAGTTTTATGATTTTGAACTTGGTGATGCCCTCAGTTTTATCCAGGCACTTCAAGAGCAGCACAGTTTTAAAAGGCCCATTGAATATGCGCTCAAGGAGGTTCAAAACCGTCTCTCTTTCCTCAATCAAATTGGCTTGAACTACCTGACCTTGAACCGCCAGACGCGCACTCTTTCGGGAGGTGAAACAGAACGTGTCAGCCTCACCGGGTGCTTGGGCAATCGGCTGGTAAATACCTTATACATTCTGGATGAACCAAGCGTTGGCCTCCACCCCAGAGATACCGCAAGGTTGGTTGAAGCTATCAAGCAATTACGGGATATTGGCAACACCATAATAACCGTTGAGCACGAGATGATGGTCATAGAAGCCGCTGACCATATCATTGACCTTGGTCCAAAGGCTGGAGCGCATGGTGGAGAAGCGGTTTATCAGGGGAGCTACCAAAAGTTTCTTCTTTCTGGGGAGTCGCGTACCGCTGGCTACATGAGCGGCAGATTAAAAATCCCGGTTCCTTCGGCCAAAAAAAGCAAACCGCGACACTTTTTGAAGATTCGCAAAGCGTGCGCCAATAACCTCAACGGGCTTGATCTGGATATTCCCCTCCAGCGCTTTGTCTGTATTAGCGGAGTGAGTGGCTCTGGTAAAAGCACGCTTTTGAGAAGTATTATCCATCCTGGTGTCCAGCAAGTCTTAGATTCTAACCACGAAAACTGTTCCCTCAAGATTGAGGGAGAGAACCCGGCTTCAGCTTCTCGCATCCACTTCTCTCCAAAACTTATTACGAACATGTTTCTTGTCGATCAATCGCCCATTGGCAAAACCCCCAGGTCAAGCCCAACCATGTACGTGGGAGCTTTTAATGATCTTCGCCAGTTTTTTATCTGGAAGCTCAATGCCGCAGGAGTTAACAGTTTTTTGCCGGGTCACTTTACCTACAACTCCAAACTGGGGCAATGCCCTCGCTGCAGAGGTCTGGGATTTGAGGAGATTGAAATGCAGTTTCTGAGTGACGTCTACACGCGTTGCCCCGACTGCAACGGGACCCGTTTTAACGCCAAAGCTCAGGAGGCCAGCATAGAGGAGACCGGCCTGGGCTACATTACCCTGGGCCAGCCTCTCAACACTCTCTCCGGCGGCGAGTGCCAACGCCTCAAACTGGCTGCCCGCATTGCGGAGTCCTGCTCAACTTCTTTTAATGGCAAAGAAGAACCCTTCCTTTTTTTATTTGATGAACCGAGCACAGGACTGCACTTTGATGATATTATGGTTCTCTTACAGCTTTTCTCCAACCTGGTTCTGGCCGGACACTCTGTCATTGTCATTGAGCATAATCTGGATATTCTCAAGTGTGCCGACTGGCTAATCGATATGGGGCCGGAAGGTGGGTATCTTGGGGGCCATGTCGTCGCACAGGGTCATCCAGAAGAAATCGCCTCCAATGAACTGAGCCAGACCGGTGTTTTTTTGAAAAAGTACTGTTTTTAGCCTGGCTCCATGATCTATCTTGACTTTTAAGAGTCAAATTATTCAAATGAGATGCGTATGCAAGAGAGCAAACAGACATCGTGGCTGCAGCGCCTTTTAGTGGGCGGGAACATTAAGTTTACCTTGGCGCGTATTATCTGTTTGGTTGTCTTTGCTTTTCTCTTAATCAAATATGTGATGATCCCCGTACGATGTGAAGGGCTAAGTATGGAGCCCAATTACCCGGATCATTCCATCCATTTAGTTTATAAGCTGGCTTATTGGAATTCCAAACCGCAGCGTGGTGATGTCGTCGCCATCGCAGTCAGAGAGACTCAAAAGCTCTTGCTTATGAAGCGCATAATCGGTCTGCCTGGAGAAAAAATCTCGATTCAAAGCGGCGTTGTCTATGTCGATGGAGAGCCTTTGGATGAGCCGTGGGTCCAGAAAAACCGCTTCCCCTGGAACCGCAAAGAAGTGGAGCTCAGAGCTGACGAATACCTGGTCATTGGAGATAACCGCTCTATGCCGATGCACCAGCACGAGCTCGGGGAAGTAAACATTAAACGCATCCAGGGGAAAATCATCAAGTGAAACGCTGGCTTCCAAAGCTGCTGAAGCTTCTTGTCCTGGCCTTGATCGCCTGGTTTGCCTGGGGGTACTTTTTCCCTTCGGAGACTCAACGTATTTGCAAACGACTGAATGCCTTTTCCAGGGCTGTTTCTTTCAGTAGTGGCAGCTCTCTAATGGTACGCATGGCCAAAGCTGATGGCTCGCGCGATTACTTTGCTACCAACGTCGTCGTCTCGCTGGAGGGAGTTCACACCCAGGCAGAATCCATCAATGGGCGTGCCGAGGTAATGAACGTCATCTCCCTGGCCCACACCTATCTTACTGAACTGGAGCTAAAGTTCGAAGACCCTTCCGTACATCTGAGCTCCGATAAAACGCGAGCAACCATGGATGTCATTGTAAGAGTCACCATTAATGAGGGACGCCGTGACAGAGTCCACCAGTTACTGCGAATGCACTGGGTTAAAGTCGGCGATAAATGGAGAATCGAACGAGTGGAAACACTCCATATGCTGGGGCGTGAAACAGGCACAGTAAGCGATTTTGGATCAGCTTTTGAATGAAGAATAAAAAAATCCCCTGGCTTGTTCGAGGAGATATAGATGGGTTTTTCGGGCTCTTCACGGACAATCTTCTCCAGCTCATGATGATTATGGTGCTTTGCACCACGGTATGCGGATTTGACTCTAAGCTCCTTAATGCTCAGGTTATGACCGGAGCGGCCGTTTCTCTGATTTTTGGCAATCTCTTTTATGGTTGGCAGGCACGCCGGCTGGCTATTAAAACGGGGAACCCCGCAATGACCGCTCTGCCCTATGGCATCAATACGACAACTATTGTTGCTTTCATCTTTTTGGTCATGGGGCCAGTCTATCAAAAAACCGGAGACCCCATTCTGGCTTGGAAAACAGGTGTATTCGCCTGCTTTATCAGTGGGGTTCTTGAGACTGTCGGAGCATACTGTTGTGATTGGCTCAGGAAGAATGCTCCGCGGGCAGCTCTTCTTTCAGCTCTGGCTGGAGTTGCCATTTCATTCATTGCGATGGGGTTCGTCTTCCAGATATTTGCCAACCCCGTGGTCGCTATTGCGCCTGCCTTTCTGCTCATCGCCGTCTATAGCTCTAAAATCAATTTTCCCGGCCGTATCCCTGGCGGCATGGTAGCCGTGCTGGTTGGTGCGCTCGCAGCCTGGATATCTCGCCTGATGGGATATGACTTTTTCACCCCGCTGGCGGAACCGTGGGAACCCAAGCTTTATCTCCCGATTCCCGTCTGTGGTGATCTTTTTGAATTCATTCTCTCGGGCGATGGCTGGCAATATTTTGCAGTTATCATCCCAATGGCCATCTTCAGTGTACTTGGCTCTCTGGAAAACCTGGAAAGCGCCGATGCTGGAGGTGACCACTTCCCTACCCGTTCAAGCTTACTGGTAAATGGATTAGGGAGTATCGCCGCCGCGCTCTTCGGCTCCCCTTTCCCAACCACCATTTACATCGGCCACCCGGGATGGAAACAGATGGGTGCTCGCCACGGATATTCCATTCTAAATGGAATTATTATTACCATCCTTCTTTTAGTGGGGGGAGTTACTCTGGTTCTCAAGGTTGTTCCCTTAGAGGCACTCTTAGGCATCCTCCTCTGGATAGGCCTCATCATGACCTCCCAGGCATTTCAAGCATCTCCTTCCCGTCATGCCCTGGCAGTGAGCATCGGCCTTATCCCCTGCATAGCCGCCTGGGTACTTCTTCAAGTTGAGACTGCACTGCAAAAAAGCGGAACTACACTCTTCGAAGTGGCACCGAAGTTTGGGGACAGCCTCTATATCTACGGTCTCATCGCTTTAAACCAGGGTTTTATCCTCACAGGAATAATATTATCCGCCATTTGTGTTTTTTGCATAGAGCATCAGTTTCTTAAAGCCGCTGCCTGGTGTACCGCAGCCGCTTTATTCTCCTATTTTGGGTTGATTCATGCTTTTACGTTAACGGAGCAGGGGATAGATTGCCTCTACACTTTGAATGCAGCCCCTCAGTTCGTCATCGCCTACGGGTTCACCGCTCTATTCTTGGCAGGACTCCACTACCTTCCAAAAAGCAAGCCTCCCTTTTCTAAAAAAGAGATATGATAGCTCCACCTCATCCTCCAGCTCCAAAACAATCTTCGCCAAAGCAGACATCCCTGTCCGCGTTACGGTTTCGTGTGATTTTTTGTTTAAACCCTGTTTCTTACAGGCTTTTTTGCTTCTTACAGTTTTTTGAATTGACCTTGTCGCGTTGCTCGGCTATGGATAAGGGGCTTTATGTTTAGCACATTAAGACATCATAAGACTTGGTTGTGGGGTATCCTCACTATTGTGGTTATTATCTCTTTTGTTGTTTTCTTCTCTCCCGATGTGAAGAGAAATCAGGGGACGTCCGCTGCCACGGTGGGGTACATGGATGGCAAGCCGGTTGCCAGTGATCAATTTAGCACTGCTTACTTTGAGGCAGACCTTCTCTACTTCTTGAACAGTGGCCAGAGGCCTCAGGAGGGGCGTGGTGGCTGGGATTCAGAAAACGAGGCTAAGCAACGCTTGATCCTGGCAGACAGGGCAGCCAAAGCTGGCATTCGTGTGAGCTCTGAGGCCGCTACTGTTTGGCTGCAAAGCTTACCCATCTTTAAAGATAAAGGGGGAAACTACTCGCCTGCTCTCTATGAGCGCTTTGTGGCGAATGTCCTAAATCCTGCCGGCTACAGCAAGTATATGCTTGAAGAGCTTGCCAAGAGTGAAATGGCCATCAAGGAGCTCATTGCTTCAGTCGGTCTGCCTGGTGCCATGGTCTCTCCCCGCTATGCGAAAGCTTCCCTTCAAGCCGAAAAGGAAATTTATCTGGTTGAACTCGCTACCTTCCCTCTTTCAAGCTTTCTGGCTGCCGTAGAAAATGTAGAAGAGCCAGAGCTCCAGCAATACTATACCAACCGGATGGCCTCTTACCGGGTACCCGAAAAAGTGCAGCTTCATTACATTGAGTTTCCTGCTACTAATTACTTTGATGCCGGACAGGCCCTTTTTGCCCAAAGAGAAAAACTCTCCGTAGCTGAGTTTGCCGATAAGGTCTACGGGGATAATGACCCTGATCTCTATGTCGACGAGAACGGGAACACCCTTTCCGAGGAGGCAGCTAAAGAAAAAATTATTACCGGAATTCAAAAAGAATACTCATTGCGTGCTGCCAGAGCAGCCGCTGCAGAGTTTGTGAACACCTATTTTGCTGCGCAGAAGTTTTCTGAGCGGGATTACCTGGATGCCGCCGAAGCTAAAGCTCTTACTCCCAAGCTCAGCGAGCCTTTTTCTCAAAGCGAAGGCAAACCAGAGGGGCTGGATTTTCCCGCATCTTTCACCCAAGCGGTATGGAGCCTCTCCGCTACCAATGCGGTCCTTCCTCCAGTAGTCGGCCAAACCAATGTTTATGCGGTTTGTTTTGCAGGAAAAACTGAATCGAGAACTCCAGACTACTCGGAAGTTGCAGAGAAAGTCTTGGAGGATTACAAGAAGGCTGAAGCAGTGAGAGAGTGTAACGCTGCGGCACGTACTTTTGCAACCAGTGTGACAAATCAGTTGGTGGCAGGCAAAAGCTTTGAAGAGGCAGCCCTTGAAGCCAAGGCTCTTTTTGTAGCTGTTCCCGAGTTCACCGCTGATGCCACCGGTGTAGATATGGAGCTGCCGGCGCAGTGGTGGCAGATCAAAAACGCCGTATCTTTTAAAACCGCTCCCACCGTCTGTTCACCAATTATCCCGGCTTCCCCTCTCGCTACTAATGCGGCGGCGGCTGTTGTTTACTTGAAAGAGCGCAAACCGGCAGATTCGGCTTTGGTCGAGGCCGAGCTTGAAAAGCATACCAGGGGATTGTTGGCTGATAGTTTACAAAGTGTTTTTACCGAATGGTACATGCTTGAGCATGACAAGGCCAATTTCGAAACGGCCACGGATATTGCCAAAAGAAAGCAGGAAGCCCAGGAACGGGCTGCTCGTATGGCAGAAGCTGAAGCAGCAGCTCAAACTCAGTCAGCCAACGACTGGGCTCCAGTTGCTGAAACAACCAGTGCGCCTGTTGCATCGACTGCCAATCCACCGACTGAGCCATCTACTGACTAACAAAAATCATTTAATGGGCGACATTATCAAATTATCGTCGCCAGCTACAAAGGAAGGCACGACGCGTCCCCCCTATTGGGAAATCCCCATTCTTTTTGAGGATGGGGATTTGCTCGTAATAGATAAACCTTCAAATTTGCTGGCTGTTCAAAATTATTCTCTGGTAGAAGAACTTAATATTCAAGGACTCTTCAATAGAGACATCAAACGCGAAGCAACCTGGGTCGCAAAGCGCGAAAACTTAAAGGAATTAAATTGCCTTTACCCTTTAGACAACGATACCAGCGGTGTTTTAATCTTTACCAAAACTCCAAAAGCTCAAGAATTTCTCAAAAACGTCTTGGGCAGTGAAAGAGAGTTTCGCACCTATCATGCTCTGGTACACAGTGCACCACTCAAAGATGAATTCACTATTCATGCAGGTCTGCTCCCCCACCCCAGGCGGCCAGAGCTGATGAAGATTGACGTGAAGAGGGGTAAAAAGAGCATCACGCGCTTTAAACTCATAGAAAGTTTTAGCGGTTACTCACTACTTGAATGCTATCCGGTTACAGAGCGATATCTTCAAATCAGAGCGCACCTTCGCTATATCAAGTGCCCTGCCGTTTGTGATCTCCTCTACCATGGCAGACCACTATTTCTC
>JAGVTF010000004.1 GCA_019136955.1 Verrucomicrobiota bacterium | reverse complement strand
AGAAAAGGAACTGGCCGTCCTTCATCACGTCATAGAAACCGCCGGCCAGAGCGACGGCCCCCAATAAACCGAGAGTCATGAAAGCAGGTAACATCCTGAGAAGGTAAGTTTTCCAGGATTTGCCACTGATGGTGAGCTCACGTCCTATGATGGCCAGGTATTTCACCGTAATGGGGCTGAAACTTTTCGTTTCGTCTTTTCGGGGTCTGATTGGAGCAGAAAAGGGGTTCTCTGTGAAGGAGAATTTTGTTTCGGAGAGTTATTTGTGCCGGTGCAGCCGGTGCGGCGGCCGGCTGAGGAGCGGGTGTAGAGGCGGATTCCGCGGCTGGGGATTCTCGGGGTTCTTCAGGCATCTGCGGCTCTTCGGGTACCTCGGAGTGTTCGGGATGTTCCCAGAGTTTGGAGCGGAGGAGGTCGGCTTTTTCATCAAAAGAGAGTTCTTCCATGGCATTGATTTCTTTGATCTGGGCGGCGTGTTTGAGGGTCGCCTGCGCGGCGGAGAATTCAAAGCGTTCGCGAGCGAGCTCCAGAGCGCGGATTTTCAGGTGGAGCTTGAGGAGCTGGGAGAAGGCTTTGAGGTCTCCTTCTTCGATGGCCTTATCCATGAATTTGACCAGGCCGGCATAGAGCCGGGTTTCAATGATGGGCAGAGTGGGGAGCGAGGCGGATGTCATAGGCTGAAGATAGTAAGTAAAGGGGCGGCGGGATACAGAAATAAATATGGCAACTGCGGCAATCATGGTAAAAAAGCCACGGGGGGTTGAGTTCCCGCGGCTTTTCGTGCAGGAGCCGGAGTGGCCCCTGTTGTCTTTTTTTCAGTTTTCTCTACTCCAGAGGCTCCCCATCAAGTTGTTTCAAGATTTCGTGGATAGCGCGCTCAAGCTGCGGGTCGCGTCCCAGGCGGTAATCTTCGCCGGTGAGCTCTACATGGATATCGGGCTCTTCGCCCATTCCTTCGGTCGGTGTGCCATCCAGGCGCCAGGCGCCTGAAAGCGGCATACGCGCAGAGGTGCCATCCACCAGCCCCATGCCATAGGTCCAGATAACGTAGCCGGGAGTGGGCATCCCGACGACCAGGCCGAGCTTATTGACCCGGAAAGCGGTCGTGAAGAGCTCACCATTGGAGTAGGATTCCTGGTCGCACAAGGCGATGATCGGTTTATCCCAGGAGCGATCGGGCACGGTATGGATAGCTTCATCGCGCGGCTTGACGTAGCCGTGGGGCTTGCGCATGAGCCAGCCGATCAAGGTATCGGCGATATTGCCGCCGCGGTTGCCGCGAACGTCGATGATGAGGGCATCTTTCCCTATGACCCTGTCATAGACTTCACGTTCAAAGCGGCTCTGGTCCGAGGGGCCCATGGCAGCGATGTGGATATAGGCCAGGCGGTCATCACTGGCCTTGCTGGCGATATCGGCGTTTTTCTCGATTTTGTTCTCATAGAGGATGCTGCCCCAGGAAGAGGTTGGCAGCGCATACTTCACCAGCCGTGTCTCGTTGGTGGAGGGGCGCTCACTGACCATGAAGGTGAAGTCTCTCTGCTTGTTGTTGATGGTCTGGTAGAGCGTTTCATCGGCACGGACATCCGTCCCGTTGATCTGCATGATATATTCGCCGGCTTTGATGCGGGTGGCCTCATAATCGCCAGGCATATTGGGCGGCACCTCGGCGACGCGCAGCCCGGGCCCGCGCCAGTTGTAATCGATGATGAAGCCGAGCTTGGGCGTGGAGGGGGAAGGGGTCGGATTTTCTTTGCGTGTGCCGATTTCCGAGTGGCTTGACTCGAGCTCGCCGGTCATACGGTTGAGCAGAACGCCAAACTCTTCGCTGGTATCGATGGTCGGCAGGAGCCGTTCATAGCGTGCACGGATGGCATCCCAGTCGCGGCCATGCATATTGCCGTCATAGAAGCCGCGTTTGAAGTTGCGCCAGAACTGTGCAAAAGCTGCCTGACGCTCCGCTTCCACGTCACGTTCAAAGTTGGCGATAAAGGTCACCTTCTCCAGCGGGGCGTTGTCCTGGATAAGCCTGCCATAGACTTCCCCGGCGCCGTTAGTGAAATAGACTTTTTTGGCTGCCGGCGCGATCTGGAGATTCCCCTTGCCGCCGCCGGAGGTGACCGTGCGAATGCTCTTGCCGTCGTAGCTGATCAGTGCCACCTCGCCATTGAGAATGACGACCAGGTCGCCGGTAGGTGAAGCCAGCATTTGCGAAGTGGAGGCGGTGGAGTGCCTGACGATGCGGCGGTTGATCCGGTTGAAATCAATGGAGACGTTGACCTTATTGGTCGTGGGCTCGAACTTGAGGTCAAAGTCATCAAGCTGGGCGGTGCTTTCGCGCAACGGCAGGCGGTAGATACCGGCTCCGTCGCGGTTGCTGTAGAAGTAGAGGAACTTGCCATCAGCCGACCAGGTGGGGGCTTCGTGCATCGCATAGAGCTGAGTGACGTTATAAGGCGAGCCACCCTCCGAGCCGATAATGAAGATATTGCGCGCTCCCCGCGGTGTCTGGCGAGTGTAGGCGATCCAGCGTCCATCGGGCGACCAACTGAAGGTGGTGCCGCCATTGGCGTAGAAGTAGGAGGCCGGCAGCTCCACAAGCCTGTAGAGGGAGCGGTCTTCCAGATTCAACCGGTAGAGGCCGCCCTCGGCTCCGGAGACCCAGAAGGCGATAGCGGTGCCATCAGGGGAGAAGCGCGGGTCCAGAATATCATCCTCACGGTCCCAGAGGCAGTTGATTTCATCGCTCTCCAGGTCCAGCTCGTAGAGACGCAGGTTTTTTTGACGGTCCGAAAGGAAATAGAGTTTGGTCGGATTTTTGCCCGGCTGGACGATGAAGTTGGAATCCTCGCCAACCCAGTCGGTCAGCCGCTTGGCAATGTTGGCTGTGCGGTCGGCGACTCCGCCGGGTTTCTTGGTGGGGATGGACCAGATTTCGCTGCGCAGACCAAAGAAGATCGTGGAGCCATCATCGGTTACTGCCAGCTCCTCAACGCTATTGCTGTCAAAGCGCATGAGCCGCCGTTTATTGGTTTTGGCATCCACCGCTGCCTCGATGAGTACTTTCTCGGGGGTCTGGCTGCCATTGCGCAGCAGGTAGAGATCAATATCGTACTCAAAGGCGATATCGCCGGTTTCAAAAGCGATGGAGGGAGCACGGACGGCGTCGCCGGCATACTCGGTGATCTGGCGGCCTTCGCCCTGAAGGTTGAATATCCAGAGGTTGGGAGTTCGGGCCGGGGTCTCTTCAATTTTTTCATTGGTCTTGCCGATCTCATCCAGCAGCGGAACGCCCGGGCTCTGCTCGCCAATAGTGACGGTGAGGATTTCCTGGCCTGAGGGCATGAACTTCGACCAGAGATGCTGCTTGCTGTCGTCCACCAGGGCTTTACGCTCGCCGGAGGCGACATCTATGAGGGCGATCTGCATGGCGCCGGAGCCGTAGTAACGCGGGCGAATCCAGGGAAAACCAAAGCGGCCATGGACAATCGTTTTGCCATCGGGCGAGAAGGCCGGATAGCTCAGCTTGGTGAAATCCTCGGCATATTTCCTGGTCTCCAGCTCCATATTGACGGAGAAGATGCCCGGGCCCTTGCCGTCGCGCGTGGCCGTGAAGAGAATTTCGGAGCTGTCCGGAGACCATCCGGTGGGAACCTCGTTTTCGCTGCTGAAGGTCATCTGCCGCGGAGAGCCCCCCTGGGCAGGCATCACGAAGATATCTTCATTGCCGTTGCGGGCGCTGGAAAAAGCGATCCATTTGCCGTCCGGAGACCAGACCGGGTTCGCATCCATTTCAACGTGCTGGGTGAGCGGCGTGGCGCGTCCACCCTCGGCGGGCACTGACCAGATATCCCCACGATAGACAAAGGCCAGCGTCTTGCCATCCGGGCTCAGGGCCGGCTGCCGGGCACCGATCAGGTACTCGGCGGAGTCTTGAGCCTGGCTGGTGAAAGCGGCTACAGCAAAAGCGGCACAGAGGCAGGCAATGCTCAATGTGCGCCCATTTTTTCCAAGATGATTAAAAAGTTGCATAAGAACCTGCGCCAAGGATAGCTAAAGTGAGGCAATAAAAAAACAATTATTTGGAAAAAAGAGCGAAAGCTATTTAAAAGCCGCTTTTTGCGCTGGCTCTCTACATGTCGCGAATGTAGAGCTCTCTGTTTTTCCAGAGGTAAATCGTGCCCGAAACCACGGTGAGGAGCACCGCCACCCAGATGGAGGTGACGACAAAGCAGTGGGCCCAGCTATAGAAAGAGAATAAAGCGACCGCATAGGAGCCCCACTCAGGGTAGGAGAGTTCTACCAGGATGGCGATGATGCAGGTGATTTGGGAGATGGTTTTGTGTTTGCCGTAGCGTTCTGCCGCCAGGATCATGTTGCGGCTGGCGGCCAGGAGGCGCAGACCGGTAATGGCAAGCTCGCGTGCGACGATGAGGCCGCCCATCCAGGCAGGCATGATCCGGAGCTCCACGAAGACGATGAACGCCAGGCAGGTCAGGATTTTATCGGCCAGGGGGTCCATGAGGATGCCGAAATTGGTGACGAGCTTATCGCGTCGGGCGATATGGCCATCAAAAAAATCGGTCAACCCTGCTGCAATGAACAGGAGCAGCGCCACGCTTCTGGAGAAAGGGAATTGGAAGTTCATTACCAACATGAAAGCCCCAGTAAGCAGAAGGCGTGAAAGTGTTAATTGATTGGGTACGTTCATTAACGCGACAACCCCTGTTATACCAAAATCAAGAAATCCTTCAACTCTCTATTGCAATTTGCCGGGTATCTGATAAGATTGCGCCTGAAATTTAGCTTCTAGCTTATGAGCAAAACAAAAGTCTTACTACTGGGTGCCGGGTTCATTGCGGATATTCATTTAGAGTCATACAAGCGGTTTGTCGCAGATGCCGAAGTGGTCGGTATCTACTCGCGCAGCGCAAAACGGGCCGAAGAGGTGGCCGCACGATGGGGTATCCCCAACTATTATACGGATTGGAAAGAGGCGATCCAAAAAACGGAGGCGGAGGTGGTCGATATCTGCCTGCCGAACTTCCTGCATTGCCCGGTTGCCTGTTTCGCGGCTGAGAACGGCCTGCATGTCATTATCGAGAAACCGCTCTGCCTGACGCTTGATGAGGCAGACCTGATGATTGAGACCTGCAAGAAGCACAACCGCAAGCTGATGTATGCCGAGGAGCTCTGCTTTGCTCCGAAATATGAGCGGGTCCGCAAAACAGTGGAAGAGGGTGCCGTGGGTAAAATCTTCCAGATGCGCCAGTGCGAGAAGCATAGCGGCCCGCACAGCGACTGGTTCTACGATGTGGAGCAGAGCGGCGGCGGCGCCCTGATGGATATGGGCTGCCATGCGTTTGGCTGGTTCCGCTGGATGCTTAACCGCACGCCGGCCAAGAGCGTTTACGCGACGATGCGGACGCTCTACCATACCGGCCGGACAAAGGGTGAAGATAACTCGCTGGCCATCGCGGAGTTTGAAGATGGCACCATTGGAGTGGCCGAAAACTCCTGGGCCAAACAGGGAGGAATGGACGACCGGATCGAGATTTACGGGACCGAAGGAGTCGTCTTCGCGGACCTCTTTATCGGCAACTCGGCATTGACTTATAGCGAAAAGGGTTATGGCTACGCGATGGAGAAGGCCGGCAGTACCAAAGGATGGAGCTTTACCATCTTCGAAGAGGTCTTCAATCAGGGCTATCCGCATGAGCTGGCGCACTTCATCGATTGCGTCCGCAACGATAAGGAGCCAAGCGTGACAGGGGAAGATGGCCGTGCTGTCCTGGAGATGATGCTGGCGGCTTATGAATCTGCGCGGACGGGAGCCAAAGTGATGCTTCCTTTCCACCCAAAAGTGAAGAAACCGATTGATTTATGGCTGGGTGAGTAAGCGATAACTAAACCAAAACTCAATAAACTAAAAATATGAGCAGTCCATCCAAACCGAAGATTCCCCTGATACCGAGGAATATCCTCTTTCCATTCATCTTGCTGACCACCTGTTTTGCCTGGTGGGGTCTGGCAAACAACATGACTGATACTCTGCTGGCCTTTTTCAAGCGGCTGATGAGTATGAGCGATTTCCAGACTTCCTGGATACAGTTGGCGTTTTACGGGTCCTATTTTTGCCTGGCGATACCGGCGGCCCTCATTGTGCAGCGCTTCAGCTACAAGGTGGGCGTGCTGTTTGGTCTGGGGATGTTTACGCTGGGTGGACTGATGTTTTTCCCGGCCAGTCTGCTTTTCCCGAGCGCGACGCCTCTCATGAGGTTCATGTACTTCCTCATATCGCTCTATGTGCTGGCCGGCGGCTGCTCGATTTTGGAGACGGCGGCCAACCCGTACATTCTGGCAATGGGACCGCCAGAGACGGCGACGCGAAGGCTGAACTTTGCCCAGTCGTTCAATCCGATTGGCTCCATTATGGGGGTGATTCTGAGCGGCTGGTTTATTTTGAGTCAACTGCAGCCGCTTGACGCGGATGACCGCGCCATTCTGGGGCTGCTCAATCTCAAAAGCCTTGAAGCGTTGCAGATAGGCGAACTCAAAGGAGCGGTGAATACCTATGTCGGTTTTGCTCTGCTCCTGGTAGTGATCTGGTTTTCGATACTTTTTTGCCGGATGCCCGTCTGTAGCGCCTCACCGGTGCAGAAAGGGGTGGCCCGCAACCTTTGGGCCTTTATCTCGATTCCTTTCGATGCATTCCATTTCAAAGAAGGCGGCTTCTTCATGGAGATGAAGGAGCTCTTGCGGCACCGGAAGTATCTTTGGGGAGTGGTGGCGCAGTTCTTTTACGTTGGGGCGCAGATTGGCGTCTGGTCTTTCACGATTCGATATGTGATGCAGGAGCTGAACCTGCTGGAGGCCTCTTCTTCGCGTTACTACACGATCACGCTGGTGGTCTTCGTCGGGATGCGTTTTGTCTGTACGTTCCTGATGAAATATATTTCCCCGAACATGCTTCTGGCGACGCTCTCGGTTTTCGCGGTGCTTTTCTGTCTGCCGGTGATGTTCATTGGCGGAATCGTGGGAGTGATTTCGCTGATCAGTATTTCTGGCTGTATGTCGTTGATGTTCCCGACGATTTACGGGATCGCCAGTGAAGGGCTGGGCGAGCGGATGAAGCTGGGCGGCTGCGGCCTGATTATGGCGATTCTGGGCGGTGCCGTCCTGACTGCCATACAGGGTCGGGTCTCCGATGCTGCCGGGATCAGTTTTGCCTATATCGTGCCGGCCTTCTGCTTTGTCGTGGTCGGCTATTACGGTCTGATGACCGAAGACGGCGAAGGTGACGAAAGCGGCCAGACACGGATGCCGCGGATACCGGCCGCTTTGATGGCGGTGGTTGGCGTGGCGACGGTTATCGTGGTTGCCGGCTGTATTTTTTATCCCGGCTACATGAAGGCGCAGGGTGAACGGCGGGCGGCATTGGCCATGGCGGAAAGCGCCCAGCAGGGCAAAGGCCTGGGAGGCTACTATGCGCTGGAGCAGACAGAGGGATTGGAGATACTCGAAGTGGTTCCCTCGCGTGAGAAGAGCTCTGATGGAAAGTTCAGGGGCGTCCTTCGCCACTATTGGGTGAAAGAGGTGAGCGCCAAAGGTCGGGTGAAAAGCGAAAATATCAACTATCTGGAGATTGGTCCCTGCCTGGCAGTAGAGGGTAAAGGAACCGTCCAGTGGCTGGGGAACTCAAAAACTGAAGATTTTCTCTATCTGGCCGACAGTGATACTCTGAGCTTTCGGGGGCAATCCTACACGCCGATCTCTCTGGAGCTGAACCATCTGCAATTGACTCAGAAAGTGCTGGAAGCCCGTGAGGCAACAGCGGCTGCCGAGCTGGAAGAGTAGGAAGAAACGGGCGCTCTGGAGACCCTGACCGACTGGAAGGTTTTACTGGTCGATGATGTACCGATGAACCTGCAGCTCCTGGAGCTCAAGAGAATTTTGAATACTTTGGAACCTCAAACAGTAAACACGACAACCAAACATGAACCATGAAAATCAGAGATATCTTGATTTGTGCCGGCATTTGCGGATTGCTTTGCTCCTGCCGTACAGTTGATACTACTACAGATATGATTGGAACTTATCAATATGATGTAGACTTTTTCAGAAGTCAGAAAATCGAGACGCTTGAGCTTGCCAGCGTGGATGGCCAGGCGCGCGTCTTGATTGTTCCCGATTATCAGGCGCGGGTCATGACCAGCACGGCGGCCGGCACTGCAGGCGAGAGCTACGGCTGGATCAACCATGCGCTGATTGCCTCTGGCGAAATCAGTGATCAGTTCAACCCTTTCGGGGGTGAAGAGCGCTTCTGGCTGGGGCCGGAAGGAGGAAAATTTTCCTGGTATTTCAAGCCCGGTGAAGAGCAGGTCTATGCCAATTGGAGGGTGCCGCCTTTGCTTGATACAGAGAGCTTCCCGCTCATTGGACGCGGGGTCCGGAGCTATACTTTTAACAAAAAGGCAACCCTGGGCAACGCCAGCGGGACCGAGTTCCAGATGGAAATAGAGCGGAAGATATCTCTCCTCAACTCAGCACAGACAGAAGAGAGCCTTGGGGTGAAGCTGGGCGCCGAGCTCAAAACGGTCGCTTATGAGACGGAGAATATCCTGACCAACCGGGGCAGGGAGGCCTGGAGCCGTGAGAGCGGTTTGCCTTCTATCTGGCTGCTGGGGATGTTCAATCCGAGCAGGACGACGACGGTTTTCATTCCCTACAATAAAGAGGGAGGCGGCAGAATCGTCAACGACGAATACTTCGGGAAGGTACCGGCGGAGCGGCTCATCGTGGATGAGGCAGAGGGGATTATTTACTTCAAGATTGACGGAGAGTGCCGGACCAAGATCGGCCTGCCTGCCCAGCGCGCGCTGGAAATCTGCGGCAGCTACGATTCTGAGAAGAAGCTGCTGACCCTCCTGCGCTATACGTTGCCCGAAGGGGAGGTTCATTACGTCAATGGCCAGTGGGGCGAGCAGGAGGACCCGTTCAATGGCGACGTGATCAACTCCTACAATGACGGCCCGACCGACGCAGGGACGATCATGGGGCCTTTCTATGAGATTGAGAGCTCTTCGCCGGGAGCCGAGCTGCGCCCGGGAGAGTCGCTGACGCATACGCAGCAGGTCTTCCATATTCAGGGGGAGGAGGCGCAGATTGAGCCGATTGTGCGCAAGCTGCTGGGAATCGGGCTGAAGAGCATCACGGAAAGATTTTAAATGAATCCCTGAAAAAGAGAGAAATGAAAATCAGATTGGAAAAATTCCTGACGGTTCTGCTGGTGGCATTGGGGGTGAGCCTCTCTGCGGCAGAAAAGAACCGGATGGAGCTCGGGATCAACCTGAGCAATCCCGGGCTTTACTGGGAAGCCGAGACGGTCTTTGCCGATGCGATGAAATCCTCGCGCCACTGGGATGTCGGAGGCAACAACTGGGCGAAGACCGATGAGAACTACTGGCCGCTTGAGGATGCCAACGTGATTGTGTTCGAGCGCTCGGGCGACTGCACCGGTACTTACCGGCTGAGTTTTGAAGGCAAGGCGAAGGTGAGCGCGGTCAGCGCGGAGGTAGAGGGGCTGCAGTATGATGCCGAGACAAACCGCTCCAGCGCACGTGTGGTGATTCGCGAGAAACGGGAGCGGACCATGCTGATTCTGCGCTTTACCGAGACCGACGGGGGAGTGCGAAACGTGAAGCTGATGCGGCCGATCTCCCCGGGCAGTGAGGAATCCTTTCCGGAAGAGACGCTTTTTACGCCGGAGTTCTTTGACAAGATATCCGAGTATACGACCGTGCGCGCCCTGGGCTGGGGAGCCATCAACTGGTCGCCTGAATCCAGGTGGGAGGAGCGGACCCTCACCAGCCACTCCCACCAATCGCCGAACCCGCTGCCGGGTAAGGAATATAACTGGGAGGGCCGCGGCACCGCCTGGGAATACCTGATCATGGCGGCCAATGAAGGCAAAAAGAATTTGTGGATTTGCATACCGCATCAGGCAGACGACACCTATATACGCAAGCTGGCGCTGCTCTGCCGCTATGGAAGCGATGGACGCGAGCCCTATACAAGCGCGGTGGAGAATCCGGTTTTCCCGCCGCTGGATAAAGATTTAAAGCTCTATGTGGAGTACTCCAACGAGGTTTGGAATTTCCAGTTCTCACAGACCCCCTGGTGCCGTGAGCAGGGCAAGACGACGGGGTACCCCCTGGACTTTGACGGCGAGAGCGACGAGATCACTCTGATGTTCCGCTACAAGGCGATGCGCTCGGTGGAGATGAGCGAGATTTTTCGCTCCGTTTTTGGTGATGAGGCGATGATGAGCCGTGTCCGGCCGGTGATCTGCTGGCAGCAGGGCTATGAGGACCTGATCAACCGCACTCTTTCCTTTATTGACGGCTACTATGGAGGGAAGGATTCGCGCTCGGATTATGCCAAACCACGGGATGTGGAGACTCAGACCATAGAGATGGGGGGAGGTGTCGCAACCATTACCAAATCGTGGAGCTACGGGGTGGAGAGGCCGGTGAACTACTTTTTCTATGGCGGCGGCGGAACCGGCTACTGGTATAGCGACGGCAAGACGACTCTGAGCGAGGATACGATCTGGGATAATGCCGGCTGGGATGCTTTTGGTTCTTTCACCGATCAATGGAATAACAAGCGGGCAGGTTACTTTGACAAGATGTGTACCGATGCGGCCTGGGCACGTCTCCATGGGCTGGTCTATCTTAACTATGAAGGCGACGCCCACCCGAGCTTCCAGAATAACGACGGGGAGATCATGCAAAAGACGCATTGGGACCCGCGGATGAAGGAGAATACGCTTGAGCATTTGCGGGCCGCCAACCAGGCCGGCTCAGCGCTCTTCCTCTTTCTCTCACCCGGTGGTCATGGTGATAAGAACTACTGGGCGGTGAGGAATTACGGAAGCGACGACCCGGAAGACTCCCCTCAATGGCAGGCGGTGCAGGAGTTCAACCGCGCGGCTCCGCAGGAGCTGAACCTGGGGATGATGGCCCCCTTTGAACGTGACGGCAATGCGTACGATACGCCCCGGAGGCAGCCTGAGGCAACGGGGCCCAAGCTCATTAAATCGAATGAGGAACAGAATGTTTCCTACTTATTCCGAGTGCCCAAGAGTGGTTCCTACGAGCTCAGGTTTGATCTCAAAGCGAGTTATCCCTACAAGATTGAACTGTTGTTTGATAGGGGGCGGAAGCGTAGCTCTGCAGCCAACGTTACACTCAAAGAAGATTCGAGCGGGGAGCAGGCTGATAAAAAAGCAGCCACTGGTGCCACACAGCAGAGGTACACCGCCTCGTTTCCCATTAGTGACAAGCAAAATTACGAGGAAGGGGTTCTCTACTCCGTGCGGTTTGTCGTACTGGAAGGCGAAGTAGAGATAAAGAAAGTTTCGCTAAAGTAGCGGACGCCGGCCCCCTACAAAAAAAACACCCTCCCGGATTGGAAGGGTGTTTTTAATTTTCAAGAGATGCCGCTGGCTTTATTTGGCCTCAGTGCTCTTACTCGGTTCTACCGAGAGGGTTGGCAGCGGTTCAGCCGAGGGCTGGATGGGAGAAGTGGAGGAGCTGCCGGCGGTTTCCTGCATGATGTTGAGGCCGATGGCGCGCTCGAGCGAAGCAAGGCTGGCGGCATAGTTGCGCAGGGCATTCACCCAGGTGGTACGGGCTTGAGTCAGCGAGGTCTCGGCATCGAGCACATCGAGCTGGGTACCGCTGCCGGCTTCCTGGAGTGCGCGAGCCAGCCGGAGCGCTTCGGTGGCGAGTTCGACGTTTTTCATTTGGGATTCAAGCGTCTCTTTGGCCTGGACGAAGGTGGAGTAGGTGCTGCGCACTTCCACCTCGATATTGCGGGCGGTGGCGAGCAGTTCCTCTCTGGAGCTGGAGAGATTGGCCTTGGCGGTATCGGTGAGACCTTTGGTTTGGAGCCCGTCAAAGATATTCCAGTTGAGCTCGCCGCCAATGACCCATCCATGTTGGACATCGGTAAGATCGGTTTTATAGTCGCTGCTTTTGCTCTGATAGCCGCCGTAGCCGATGATGCCCGGGAAGTAGCCGCTGCGTGCGCGGTATACCTCCTGTTGGGCGATTTTCTCAGCTTCCCGCAGAGCGCCCAGCTCCGGACGGTTGCCGATGGCGTGGGCCATGGCGGCGCCCAGGTCCACATCAAAGGGCTCCGCTTCCAGCTCACCCAGGAGCGTCAGAGGGATATCATCCCAGACGGTTTTGGGGATGTCGTAGCCGAGCAGGTTGCAGAGATCGTTTTTGGCGATGCGGTAATCGTTGCGGGCTTTGATCAAGGGGGGCTTGGCATTGGCCAGTTGAACCTCCGCGCGCAGGACGTTGAAGCGCGGCACCACGTCGGCCTTGAACCGGCGCTGGCTGTCTTGAAGCTCATTTTCCAGCAGCTTGACCGAGGCTTCGTTGACCTTGATCTCTTCAATGGCCAGCAGGACATCATAGAACTTGATGCGGACCTGCGTCAGCGTGTCAGCGATGGCGGTCTGATGCGCAAAGAGTGCCTGCTCCTGGAGATGCCTGGCGACCTTGAGGGAGGCGACTATCCGTCCACCCTGGAAGAACTGCTGCTGCACCTGTATAGCGGAGCTCCAGCGATCGGTCGGGATTTCGACGCCGGCAATCGGTATCTGCTCAATGTAGCGCTCCTGTACACGGTTCACCCCCATCGTACCGACTACCTTGGGAACCACGATGGCGCGATTGACGATCGCCTGCCCTGTGGCCGCCTCCAGTGCAAACTGGGATTTCCTGATCTGGCTGTTGTTGACCAGAGCGATATTCAGGCAATCGGCAAGAGTCAGAGGTTTCAAGAGCCAGTCGGGAGCCTCACCGTTGGCTGAGGCCGCGATGATTGGGGGTTCTGCCTGGGGGATGGGGCTGGAGGCCGGCCGAGAAGAATCGGCTGACCAGCCTGGCCCGGAAGAAAAATGGCAAAGCGCGGCTGCCATGAGTATCCCTGCGAGTCTGCTATGCTTGAGACTTAACATCATACGGATGAAAATATAAGACAACGTGAAGTAAAAATCAAGCGCCGCCCGCATTAGTCCAAAAATAGATGTAGCCTCGGCACTGTCTGCAAAATATGCGGAGTAGACCAAAGGTCATAGTTTGGCACCGCTCCCGGGGGCAGGTGGATAATTACGGTGGCGAATCTGCCCCCGTGCTTGACCTTTTGGCCCTGGGCAGGTATAGGTAGTGTCTGGTGTGTGACAAAGTGTCACTTTTATTTTCAGGGAAGGAATGACCGCTAAAATCGGGTTGGGTAACTTTTCTGAACGAACTGCTGTAAAGATACAAAGATAGAAAACAGAGAGAAGCCTTATGATCCGTTCTTATGCTTTTACCACTCAGGGGCGTTTGCACTCCAGCGATCTGGAACCATTTTTAATGCCAACACTTTTGTCCGACACCAACCTCTTCCTATGGGTCGACATGGAGAACCCGACGCCCAATGAGATCAAATGGGTTTTGGAGGAGATATTTCACTTTCACCCCCTTTCCATTGAAGACTGTATTCAAGACTCCCCCAACCCGAAACTCGAAGAATACACCCCCAAGCAGGGCGATACGTTTAACCCGTATCTCTTTGTCGTCCTGCACGCGGTCGATTACAGCAGACAGGATGGAGTCTTCGACACCACTGAGATGAATTTCTTCATAGGGAAGAACTTTATCGTTACTTTTCACTATGGGCCGCTCAAAGCGATTGACTACATGGCCGATCGCTGCGAGAAGGCGAGGGCTTTGACCGCAAGAACTCCCGACCACCTCGCCCATGTTTTGATGGATGCGATCGTCGACCACTATACGCCCGCAGTGGAAGAGATGGGCCAGGAGGTGGCGATGCTCGAAAACAGGGTTTTGCAGGAACAGCATGAGGAGGAGAGCGAGCTGCTCAATGAGGTGGTCAATGTCAGAAAAGAGGTTTATCACCTGCGACAGATCATTATGCCTCAGAAAGAGGTGCTCTCAAGGCTCAGCAGGCCGGGCTATAAACTGATCCGGCCCAACCTGCTCCCGTACTATCGAGATGTGTATGACAGGCTGCTCTATTTAAACGACATCGCGACGGGATACACCGATTCTCTGACCAACATCCTGAAGGTATATCTCTATCTCTGTAACAACAGAACCGAGGAGATCATTAAGACTTTGGCGCTCTTTACTATTTTGACCACGCCGACGCTGGCCATCGGCGGATGGTACGGGATGAACCTCACTTTTTGGGAGATCGCCGAAGGGAACCCCTGGAGCCCCTTCTGGGTGGTCGGACTCAACGTCGTGATTACCACTATCATTTTCATCTATATTCGAAAAAAGAAGTGGTTTTGAAGAAACAGAAGAAAAGAACTTCAGCTTACCGGCCTGAACGGCGAACGCGGTTTCTGGACCGGGCGCTCGGGAACCTTGATTGGCTCCCGCAGGAGGATTTGCAGACGGTTATTCAGAGACTGGCGCGTGAGCGAGCCTTCTTTGAAGTTCTGTTTCACACGATTGAGGATGGGGTGGTGGTGACCCTGGAATCGGGCGGGATACTCTATGCCAATGAGGCGGTGGAGAAGCTCCTGGGTCTGCCCCAGGGAGTGGATGAGAGCCATGAGATTCAGCGCTATCTGCCAGACCTGGACTGGAAAGCGCTCCTGGAGGCGAGTGAGGGGAGCCTCGGAGTCTTCCAGAGACATGAATTTGAGATTTATTACCCGCAGCAGCGTTTTATCCGGTTGGAAGTAGCGCGGCTGGCCGGCTCGCAAAATGAAAACGGAGAGGGGAGAATCGCCCTCATCCTTCACGATGCCACCGAGACGCGCAAGAAAACCTTCGAGGCGATGGAGAGCGAACGGGTGGCAGCCCTGACGCTTTTGGCAGCCAGCGTGGCACATGAAATTGGCAACCCGCTCAATGCGCTGAGCATCCATCTGCAACTGATGAGCCGCGAACTCAAGAAGCTCGAGAGCTCCCTCAGCCTCCAGGAGGGGAGCGTGGAGCCGCCGGCTGGACGGACTGTTTTTGGCAAAAAACGGAAAGCGCCCGCCACACGTCCCCAAGATGAAGAGAGCCTGCGGGAACAGCGTAGCCTGATTGGGCGGCTGGAATCTTACCTCAAGATTGCGCGTGGCGAGATTGGCCGGCTGGATTACATCACCACACAGTTCCTTCAGGCGATGCGGCCGACTCCGCCGCGGTTGGCGTTGGCGCTGCTCAATGATGCGGTCCACGACGTGGTGGAGCTGATGCAGCCGGAGGTGGAGAACCGGCAGATGTTCGTGGAGCTTGATTTGCGGCAGGACCTCATGCTCGCCTACTTTGACATGGAGCAGATCAAACAGGTGCTGCTGAACCTGGTGAAGAATGCGATTCAAGTGATGCCCAGCGGCGGCCAGTTGACCCTGCGCACTCGCCAGAACGTCCACTGGGTTTGGGTGAGCATTGGTGATACGGGCCCGGGGATGTCCCAGGCGCAATTGAAGAGTTTGTTTACCCCCTTTTTTACGACCAGAGAGGAGGGTTCCGGACTGGGGCTCATGGTGGTGCAGCGGATCATTCGTGCCCATCGCGGCAGGATAGAGGTGGAGAGCCAGGAGGGGCAGGGGACCGAGTTCCGAGTGTTTCTGCCGCTGCAGGAGCAGGGTCCGCAATTGCTCAACCCGGCCAGCAGTGAACCTCCGGAGAGCGAAGAAGAGGAGCTATAAGGTCTGACCATGGCGCTACCGATGTTACTCATAGTGGATGACGAGCGGACGACCCGCGAAGGGTTGAACGCCGCTCTGGAAGATCACTTTGATATTTACCTGGCCCAGGATATCAAGGCGGCGATACGGCTTCTGGAGGAGGAGAACTTTGACGTGGTCCTGACCGATCTGCGGATGGCCGATAAGGAGGATGGCTTTGAATTGATTCGCCGTGCCAAGAGCATGTCGCGCCCGCCGGTCTGCATCCTGATGACCGCTTACGGCTCCGAGGATGTGGCGGTGGAGGCGATGAAGCATGGGGCCGATGACTACCTCTCCAAAGGGCGGATGCAGATTGACGAGCTGGAGATGCGCATCGCGCGAGCGCTCAAACGGCGGAACCTGGAAGAAGAAAACACCGCTCTGCAGCAGCAGTTGAGCAGTCGCTACGGGCTGGAGAACGTGATAGGGGAATCCTCCGCGCTTCGCAAAATACTTGACGTCGTGAAGCAGGTCTCCCCGACTCGCGCAACGGTGCTTCTGCGCGGGGAAAGCGGCACCGGCAAGGAGGTCATCGCCAAAGCGATTCACCAACTGAGCCCGCGGGCCAAAGCGCCGATGATCACGGTTCACTGCGCCGCGCTCAATGCGAACCTGCTTGAGAGCGAGCTCTTCGGTCACGAGAAAGGGGCCTTCACCGGAGCTAACGAGCGGCGGATTGGCCGCTTTGAGCAGGCGAATGGCGGGACGCTCTTCCTGGATGAAATCGGTGAAATAGAGGGCTCCACCCAGGTCAAGCTCTTGCGCTTCCTGGGCGAGCGAACCTTTGAACGTGTCGGCTCAAGCAAGACTCTGAGCAGCGATGTGCGGCTCATCACGGCCACGAACAAAGACCTCGAAAAAATGGTCAAAGAGGGGAGCTTCCGCGAAGACCTGTTTTTCCGGTTGCGTGTGGTGGAGATGGTGATGCCGCCCTTGCGGGAGCGCGCAGAGGATATCCCGCTCATGGCGGTAAAATTTTTGAAAGAGTTTTCCAAAGAGAACCAGAAAGCGGTGACCCATCTGAGCCGAGAGGCGCTGGAGCTTTTGCAACGCTATCCCTGGCCGGGGAACGTGCGTGAGCTCAGAGCCTGTCTGGAACATGCGGTGATTTTTGCCGGCAGCTCGGCAGTGCAGATTCGCGATTTGCCCCAAAGCGTCAAGGATTGGAAGCCGCAGCCGCTTCAACTGGGCCAGAGCAAGGCACCGGCCAGCGCAACGGCTCCGGCCGCAGAGCGCAGTTTTGAGGCGGGCGAGTTCCCCACTTCGTTGCCGAGCGTGAAGGAGGCCGAAAAACTGCTCATCATGCGGGCGCTGGAAGAATCTTTCGGAAACCGGACGCGGGCGGCCGAAAAGCTCGGCATCAGTCGCAGGACGCTGCACCGGAAGTTACGCGAATATCAATTACAGAACGATTAGGTAAACATGAAGACGGCTCAAGAGCTGGTGAACGTATTGGACGGAGAGGGAGCGATGCGCTGGTGGCGGCGGGTGATTCTTTTTCTATTGGTAGGGAGCTTTTTCTCCTTCTACGGATTGCGCGAGTATAAGAACCTGAGCAACCCTGAAGCGATGGATATGGCGCAACTGGCGCGCAACATCTCGCAGGGCAGGGGATACGTCACCGACTACTTGCGGATCACGAGCCTGGCGATCGTGAAGGAGCAGACCGGCGGCGACGCGCGAATCAATAACCATCCGGATATCGTCAATCCGCCGCTTTATCCGGTACTCCTGGCCGGTGTATTCAAGGCGGCCTCGCTGGCGGGAGTCCCCATTCAGTATACCCCCAGGGAGGGGGATGTGCGTTACTTGCCCGAGCTCGTGGTCTGTATCTTTAATCAGGCTCTCTTACTGGTAGCGCTCTTCTTGACCTTCAGCCTGGGCAGGAAGCTCTTTGACCGCGAGGTCGCCATCTTTGCGGCGGTGATGCTTTTTCTGAACGAGTTGCTCTGGCGCTTTTCCATCAGCGGTCTGCCGACGATTCTCTCCATGGTGGTACTGCTCTTGCTTTTTCACCTACTGGTTTCATTTCGCATGAGGAACATGACCGATAATGTGCATGACCTGGAGAGCGTCCCCGGGGTGGGATGGACTCTTGGGATGGGGGCATTGATCGGTCTCCTGGTGGGGCTGGCTTCGCTGAGCCAGTATGCTCTGGGGTGGCTGGTGATTCCGGTTCTCTGGTACGTCATGCTGAGCGCGCGCAATGGACGCAAACTCCTGGCCGGTGCGGTGGTGCTGCTGATGTTTGCGGCGGTGCTGGCACCCTGGGTGGCGCGGAACGTCATGCTCAGCGGTTTGCCCTTTGGGTTGGCGACCTATGCGCCGGCGGTCGGCACCGCCAAGCTGAGCGGCGACGTGCTGGAGCGAATCTCCACGCCCGAACTGCTGGTTCATTATGGGCCGGAGCTCAACGAGTATATACGCAAGCTGATTTTGAATTTCAGAGAGGTGCTCCGCAGCGGTATTCCGCAGTTGGGCGAATCGTGGTTGACGCTTTGCTTCCTGGCAGGTATCTTCCTGCCCTTTGTGAAGCGTGGTTTGAACAGCATGCGCTTTTTGCTGGTCATCTCCATACTGCTGATGGGACTGGCGCAGGCGGCTACGCGAACCCAACTGAGCGACTCCGGATCGGCGGTTCACAGTGAGAATCTGTTGATGGTCTTTTTGCCGCTGATTTTTATTTTTGGGTCGGCTTTTATCTTTACCCTGATTGAGCAGATCAATTATGAGCTTCAGCCGATTCGGACTTTGATTGTCTGGTTTACGGGGCTGGTGCTGAGTCTGCCGCTCTGGCTGGCGCTTCTGCCGCCGCCCTCCTATCCGCTGGTCTGGCCTCCTTACCATCCCCAGACGGTGGCGCGCATCAGCAGTTTCTACAGGACCCATGAAATTTTTGCGACGGATATGCCCTGGGCCGCCGCCTGGTATGGGCAACATGCGGCGCTTAATTTGCCATTGGACCCCGATAGAGAATTTTTTAAAATAAACGATAGTATTTCTCCAATCAAAGGGTTATACTTAACGCAGCTGACGCTGGACCGTCGGTTTTTGAGCGAATTGAGTCAATTTGAGAGCTCAGAACCGAGCTGGGGGGGAGTAATTACGCGTTTTTACAGTCGCGGAGAGCTTCCCGGAACTTTTCCTCTCAGAAACGCTTTGGGGGATCTGCTTCCAGATCAACTACTTTTGTCGGAGTGGGATCGCTGGAGGCTGGCCGAGTAGCGGGTGGAATAAAAAAAGACGTTTTTTCCAGATTTCCCGTTGACATTCTGGGTGAAAAGAGCGATTATAGGTTTGGTAACGGTGGTTGGATTAACGAAACAACTTAAAACAACGACAGTTTTTTAATATGAAAAAGATTATTGCATCTGTGGGTGCCGTGGCTCTGGGGTTGGCAGGAGCACAAGGGGTTTTTGCGCAAGCTCAATTGGAGAGCAGTGAGAAGTCTCTGCCATGGCTAAGCGCATCCCTGTCTGTTCGTGGTTTCTATGACGACAACATCACATCCAGTTGGAAGGGTACCCTGCCGACTGGAGTTGAAGTGGATCCCAAGGATAGCTTTGGTTTTCAGATAGTCCCTTCAGTCGGACTGAAGTATCAGGACGAACTAACATTGGCAAGTATACGCTATGAATACGGGTATACTTATTATGCGGACCGCGCTTCACCAAAATATGATCAGTCCCACCTGGTGGATGCCGTCTTTAATCGTCAGTTCTCCGACAATGTACGTCTGGAGCTGTCGAATTCTTTTGCGGTAGCGCAGGAGCCTGAAGTCCTTTCGGACTTTGTCGGCCAGCAGTTCATGACGCGTGCTGAGGGTGATAATATCCGTAACTTTGCCGAGGCCCTTTTGGGTGTGAAGTACTATGAGAACCTGGGCTTTGAAGTTGGGTATCGCAACGCATACTGGGATTTTGAGAATGACGACTATGCGTTTATCCTCAATCGTATGGAGCACACCCCGCACGTCGACCTCTATTACGATCTGGATGATGTGAACCG
>JAGVTF010000044.1 GCA_019136955.1 Verrucomicrobiota bacterium | reverse complement strand
TCCGGCGGGGTCTCGAGGAGGAACCGGAGGTTTTTTTCTCGTGCTTTTTGGTGAAAAATCGTCCCGATTTCTTTGAAAAGAGTGGAGATACGGATTCGTGTCGGGTGCATCTGCATCTGGCCCGCTTCGAGTTTGGAGAGGTCCAGAATGTCGTTAATCAGCATCAGGAGCGCTTTGCTGGAGAAGTGAATGGCTGCCAGGTAGTCGCGCGCATCTTCCTGGGTGATGGAGGAGTCTTGCAAAAGCTCGGCGAAGCCGATCAAGGCATTGAGCGGTGTCCGGATTTCGTGGCTCATCGTGGAGAGGAAGTTGCCCATGGCCTTCTCAGCATCCTGGGCATCTTTGAACGCTTTTTCCAGTTGGACCCTCTGCTCATGCTCAAGGGTGACATCTCGCAGAACCACCACCGCGCCTATCACGGTCTCGGAAGCATCCCGGACCGGCGAGACGCTGTAGGAGACATGGTACTCCTTGCCATCCTGGGAGTGCAGATAGGAGTGCTGATGCTGCTGGAGCACGGAGTCGCCGGTGGCGAGTGACTCGCGCAGAGGGGCGGTTATCTCTATTAGCGATTTGCGGATGGGGCTGTAGAGCCTCAGGACCGAATCGATCGGTTTGCCAAGGGCGCTCCCATTGGGCCAGCCCAGCAGCACTTCGGCGGCAGAATTGATGATCGTAATGCGGAGTTCCTGATCACTGACAATGACGGCATCGGCAATCGATTTCAGGGTCAGATTCAGATGCTCCGCGTTTTTCTGGGCCTGGCGCTGATGCTTGCGGCTGCGACTGAAAGCGACCAGCAGCAGGAAGGAAAAGAGTAAAAAGACGATGAAAACGGTGACGATGATCTCCACCTTATGGGTCTGCCAAAAGCCCGGCATCTGATGCAGAAGAATCGCTCCGGCGGGGATGGCCGCGGAAGAGCCGCCCAGCTCACTAAACCAGCCCGAGTGAAGCACGAACTGCGTCGGCAACTGGTGAAACTCGGAGAGTGAGCTCTTTCCACGCAGCATCGCCTTGACGCAATCGGCTGCATCGCTGCCAGCCACGTCCGGCAGGACCATCCACCCGCCCAGGATACCATGCTGCAGGTAGGAGTGCTTCATTACGAAAACGGGAATTTTCCACTTTACGAAAAAATCCGTGTAAAACTGGGCGGTTCTGACTACCTCGACCGATGAAATATCGGAGTCTCCCCAGGCGTTGAAGATTACGATGGTCTCCTCGTTGGCATGGATCAGCCGCTGGGTGAGCTCTTTCAGCATGGTTTTGTGAATATCAAAGGCGTTGAGCTCCAGCCCCAGATACTGCGCCGCCTGGCTCTGGAGCTCCTGCGTCACATAGAGCCCGGTGGGGGTCGTATCTGTCAGCAGGGCGACCTTGTCACGTTTGGGGAAGAGCCTCAGGGCTGTTTCCAGCGTCTCACCGGCTTTGAGCGTCAGGATGCTCCCCCGCAGTTGCGGCCTCTCGGGGATACTCTCTGCATAGGGGGCGGAGATGGCGGCATGGAAGATGACCGTGCCGGGATTGATAGTATCCAGATTCTTCTCCAGGAGCTGTTTGGCCTGGTCTCCAAAGCTGACCACCGCCTCGTAGAGACCGCTCTTGAGGTCTTCCAGGAAAGGATCGAGTTTCTCCTGGAAATCCTGGCTCCTGCTGGAGAGCGCATTGGCGTTCAGGTCCAGATGGAAAAACGTGTAGAAGAACTCCTCATCGCTCATCATCTCCTGGATGAAGGTGGTAGCGATGTTGTAGTGATGCAGAGAGGTGAGGTTAAAGGAGTGAACCAGTAAGATTTTTTTGGTCTCCTCTTGGAGCGGCTTCTGCGTCTGAGCAGAAACCGGCAGAGCCCAGAAGAGGAAAAGCAGGGTACAGAATGCGCTGAGTGCTCCAATCAGTTTGGGAAGCACAATGCTTCTTCTGCCTCTGTCAGCGCAGTCGCTTAACATGCTTTAGCCACTCTTTCCGTACGGCTCTTTCTCACTCAAACCCTTCTTTATTGCTTCAGGGAAGGGGAGTTGGGGATCAATGCTTTAAGGATCGGCTCTACCCATTGGCCGCTCTTTACGTCAAAGGCGATAAAATCCGAATCGAACTGCCAGTACCCCCAGCTCCAGCCCATTTTTTCGGCGGTTCGGCAGACGGAGTCGGTATAGCGGATGCGGCTCTCCATCGGGGCTTTATCATAGGCTCCGAATTCGCCCAGGTAGATCGGGCGCTCATGTTTCTGGCTCCAGTCCTGCACCTTTTGGAAGTGGCTCAGGAGGGTCGCCTGCTCGGCTTCACTGCCCCAGGTGACGCCGGAGGTCTCCCGCAGCTCCTGGCCAACCCAGGTGGCGCCCTGGTGGGTGAAGCGCATCGGCAGGTAGTAGTGTACCGTGGCGATGAGGTTTCTATCCTCCTCGGGCAGGTTCAGGGTATCAAGCTTTTCAATATTATTCCAATGGGTGGGGCCGATGATGACCGGCCGCTCCGGGTTATATTTGCGGATAATTGCCAGAGCTTCCTTGTAGTAGACCTCCCACAGGGTAGCATCGAGCTCTCCGTTAGGTTCATTCAAGATTTCGAAAACGACCTGATTGGAGTAGCCGGAGAATTTATCGGACATTGCTTCCCAGAAGGCGAGGAATTTGGTCTTATTTTCTTCCGGGTTCTTGCTCAGTATCTGGAACTCATGCAGGTCGAGGATGATCTTGAGGTCGTTGCGCAGCGCGTTGTTGACAATCCAGTCCAGCGTCGTGTACCAGCTCTCTTTGAGCTGAATCCCATCCTCCGTTTCGGTCATGTGGCGGAAAGGATGGAGGTTCAGGCGGACATGGTCAAAGCCGGCTGCCCTGATCATCGGGAAGAAGTTTTCCTGAAAGCGTCTCCGCTCAAACTCGTTCCAGATCGGGTCATAGCCCAGGACGTTGACACCGCGGCCCAGCTCGAGAGGGTTCGGGGTCATTGCGCTTTGCAGTTGGAAGGGGACTGGAGAGCTCGGCTCTTCAGAATCCGCTGCATGAGAGGTGAGTAGCGAGGCTCCGGCAACCGTTATTGCACAGGTGCAAGCCACCAGCCATGAAAAAAGAGTTTTGTTTTTCATTTCAATTGTTTGTAATTATGATGTTTCTATCCTGTTTCTTTTAAAATCAAATACTATCTCCGAATAATCATCCTTGGGATTGCCCGGGAGGAGTTTTCCGGGGAAGCGCCGCGCGTCGGGCTTTCCGGTAAAAGTGAGCGGCTCTGAGCCGGCGCAGTGAGGGCTTCGGTAATGCCGCCGCCGGGCAGAGTCGTTGTCGAGGGCAGAGTGAGCCGACCCGGGGAACCGGCCGCAGCCGCTCCCAGGTTGAGTCCGGCCAGCCCGCTGCCGGAGCTGCTGATAATGGCTCGGTTATCGGTCGGTGCCACTGCCGCGGCTCCACCTCCTGGGGAGGAGATCATGGCCCGAAAATCGCCAATCCGCTGGTCTCTCATATTGGCGGAGTTCAAGGCATCGGCTCTGGGGTTTGATTGGCTTTGCGGGATTACGTTCAGGAAGTCGGACTGGCTGCCGGAGCCGCTCTCAAAGAGGGAGTTGCCGGTATTGAGGAGGTTGCGGTCCGCATAGAGCGGTTTATCGGCGAAGGAGAGCACGGAGGCTTTGGTGTCAAAGGGGGAGCTCTCCTGGTAGTTTTTGGGGTCGGTCTCTACTTCGGCGTACCTGTTTCTGTCTGATGAGGAGGCCGCTGCTCCCTCCAGCCTCTCTCTGGAGGATGAGGTGTTGCGGCGCTCGTTGCCGGCCATCTGGGGTGAATCCGGAGAGTTTTCATCTTTATTGAGGTTTGAATCGGAATCCCCGCCATATACCGCCTGGTAAATAACCAATGTTTTCCGGTCTTTGAGCACGATGCTCTCCACGGTCTCCTCTTCCTCATCCTCCTGGCTGGCGCTGGCGGAGCTGCCTCTATTCCAGACATCTTTTTCCGCCTGCTCCATGATGTCGTCTGAGGTGCCATAGGCCCAGGTTTCGTCGCGTTCTCTTTTTTCTTTGAGCCGTTGGCGCTCTGCTCTGGTGAGGGTGCGCTCTTCGCCGCTTTGGGATTGACCGCCCAGAATCGGCATATACCCCTGCTGTGCCAGAGCGCTGTCACCGGGGCCAAAATCGAGCTTGGATTCCTGTTCCTCCTGAGGTCTGGGGAGGCTGATCCCGCTGGACTGGTTTTGGCTCAGGATGGCCGGAGTGGCTTTGGACCACGCGCCCTGGGTACGGGCGACCACGGTGCGTGATGGAGGTTTTGGTGTCGATTTTTCTTCGACTACCGGTAGCTTATCGGCATTCCAATGTTGGCGTACCTTGGAGATGGCCGGCATTGCCAGCACGGCCAGCGCCCCCAGCGCCAGTACGTAGCCGGCGGTCGGCAGAACCAGCTTTAATAATTTTTCTTTCGAGACAATTCCCATGATTTCAAAAATCTATACATGTCAATCCACTACAATGTATTGGAAAAACCAAAGTTTGGCAAGAGGTTTTTAAGGGCTAACCTCTCTAATAGATTGCAGTGCAGGATGTTAAAATATCAAAAAACTCTAAAAATCTTTCTTGAACTGTAAGTTCAATGCTTTTATAGCCCCCGTGTTTGCAGCAATGCCTGGAAAGAATGGCCCAGGTATTGGGGGTGAATCAATGTTTTCAGCGCCTGGGGGTTCAGCACCAATTTGCCTTCATCCTCCGGCGGTATCTCTTCCTCCGCCGGTGTTGCCAGCCGGATTCTCTCCCGGCTTTGCAGCTCGGTGATGATCCCCATGAGGAAGCGCTCCTGTGAAGTGAGCTTCACTGTTTTGAACCCGAGCGCTTCGCCAATCTGGATGAGTTCATCCCAGTGGACGGCGCTGCTCAGGTCGGTCTGGCCCGGGTTTTCGAGCCAGTCGGCCAGAAGCCGGTGGGCGCGTATCGCCCGGACCGTTGATGCCGGCTTGAGCCCTCCCGCCAGCTCGGCATTGGTGACCCCGTAGTCGAGGGTCAGTATCAGTCCCTGCTTCAAAAGAGAGCAGGCATCGTGCCACCATTGGGCCGCGGAGGCGGAGTGCTCCAGCCTGTAACCTTGCGGGAGCTCTTCTGAAGCGAGCGGCTTCAGCGCTTTGGGGAGGGGGGCCTCCTGTTTGGAAAATTGAAGTCCGGGCGGTTCATCGCTCTGGCAGACCAAGAGCTCGCTCCAGTTGCCGCAAGCCTCTTTCTCAAAGAGACGGCAGGGGAAGGCATCGAGCAATTCATTGGAGAAGAGGATGGCGGCCAGCGGCTCGGGGTAATCGGCCAGTGAGCGCTTCCACTTCACTTGCGGGAATTCTGCCAGCGTCGCCTCCTGCCATGCTCGGCGGGTTGGAGAGGGCTCGATGATGTGATATTCCAGAGGGTGGGGGAGCTCCAAAGGGGCGACGTGCTCCAGGATGTCGCGTGCCAGCGTGCCGGCGTGGGCTCCGGCCTCAATCCAGACCCAGCGCTCTTGCCAGGTGATTTGCCCTGACCAGGAGAGCAGTTGCTCGGCAAGCAGTTTGCCAAAAAGCGGCCCCGTGGAGACGCTGGTATAGAAGTCGCCGGCTTTGCCCAGTATCTCCGGCCGGCGCTCGTAGTAGCCGAGGTTTGGCTGGTAGAGTGCCAGTTCCATGTAGCGCTCAAAGCTGATCGGCCCTTTGTTTCGTATCTCCTGAGCGATCAGTTGGCTGAGCTCCGGGCTGGCCTGGGTGCAGGCGGTTGATTGCTTGTTTTCCTTCATCATTCAGCATTCTGCCGTGGGTAATC
>JAGVTF010000301.1 GCA_019136955.1 Verrucomicrobiota bacterium | reverse complement strand
TTTAGAAAGAAAGATTAAGCCTTTTTCGCGAACTCCTTTCAACGCACTTCGACAAATCAGGCCACCATAAACCCAAGACAGGCACTGGAGAAACCCTATCAAAATCTACACCGTCAAACAAGGATTGTTTCACTCTTTATAGTAATTTATCTTCCTGCTTTGTCCACAGAGGAGCTCAGTAAAAAAAGATACTCTTACTACCTTCCTCTAATCCCCAAAAAAGCCCCGGACGCCATCCCTCTTTTTGCTTTCAAAAAGTCTTCCATCATTATATATCCAGCTAGCAAACAGGGTTTTATAAAGAAAAAAGCTTTTGGCTCAAAATATTTTATACCAGAAACTTTATTTTATTTCTTGTCTTTCACCTCTCAGGCTGATAGCCTCTCCCTCCGTATATGGGCCTGCTTACGGGTCCACAAATCACAAGCCCACGTGGCGGAATTGGCAGACGCGCTAGTTTCAGGTACTAGTGACTAACATCGTACAGGTTCAAGTCCTGTCGTGGGCACCACCTTCATTGTCTTCCAGCTTGATGACTATCGGTAATTTAAATCCCACTGAAGAAATAGGAGCTAGTGCATGGCACATTGACCTGGATGGACATAGAATACTTTTAGATTCAGGCATTCATCCAAAAATAGATGGCGCTCCTTCCCTGCCCCTTTTTGAACTGATAGCAAAAGAAGACTTGGATTCCATAGCAATCACCCATTGCCACCATGACCATTGTGGTGCCCTCCCAGTTGCAGCCAAGTATTTTCCCCAAGCGCACCTGCTGAAGCAGGCAGCAGAGAAAAACATCCCAGAATATCCGCTTTACACCCACGAAGATGTGGACCTGTTGAAACCCCGCTTTCAAGGATTTAAATACAACCGCGAAGTCGAATGGATCTCTTTCCAAAAAACACGCCTGGGAATACCCTCCCCCACCCTGGAGCTCTTTGATGCCGGTCACACTCTCGGCTCTGCTGGAGTACTTATCAAATCAAACAATGGTAAATCCCTTTTTTATACAGGGGACTGCTGCCTTCACGATCAAACACTCCTGCGTCGTGCCCACTTTAAAAACGTAAAAGCCGACATTCTCATCATGGAAACCACTCGAGGTGACCATAATTCAAACCCTTCACACGTTTATGAAAGGCGGCGCTTCGCCAACTCATTAGTCAAAGCACAAAGGGAAAAAAGAAGTATCATGATTCCTGTCTTCGCCCTGGGTAGAACTCAGGAAGTTCTGGCAGAAATCGCTCTGCTAATGCAAGAAGGCAGAATTCCACCCCAAACTATCTTCGTGGGAGGGCTGGGAAAAACCTTTACTGAAATATATGACAGGCTTTCTCATCACACAAACCGAAGCCACAAAGACCTGCATTTTAGTGAAGCCCTAAGCCTGCAGGTCCTTGAACCCAGTGCCATTCAACGAATCAAGCTATCAAAAAGCAGAATATTTGTCATAACGGCCGGGATGATGAGTGAGAACACGCCAGCCCATGACCTTGCACTTCGCTTTATGAGTGAAGTGGAGCACACCATATTTTTTGTTGGATATGCTGATCCAGACTCTCCTGCAGGAAGACTTAAAGTAGCGGATAAAGGCACTCCTTTCTTTTTTAGCGATCATGTTCAGGAAGCGATTTGCAGGTGTGACCGTGAACATTTTGATTTAACGGCCCACGCCTACCGAAAAGAACTGCTGGAACTCGTAAGGCAGATATCACCAAAGACCGTTATTTTAGCCCATGGAAGCACTCCATCAAAGGATTGGTTTGCTCAGCAGATACAAACGAACCACCCCGAAATTCAGACAATCGACATAAAATCCGGAGAGTTCGTCACCCTTTAATGGAAAAAGAGCCGATAACACAATTATCAGCTCTAATTAATATCTTAAGACATTAATAGAAGGGCAATGCTGGAAGCATCCCCGTCAGTCTTGCTTAAAAGCACTTGAGAGTCTACTGGTCTTCTCCATCATCTCCGATGGCTCCGACCGGACAATTGCCGAGAGCCTCCTGGCATAGAGCCTCCTCCTCAGCATTAATCGGCTGCCTGATCACATAAGAGTGCCCGCCTTCGTCATTACGTACGAATACCTCGGGACAAGTCTCCCGACAAAGCCCGCAATCAATACAATTGCTGTCGCAGTAATACTTACCAGGAGCATTCATTGGATAACGATCTGCTAAATTTCCCATGTTCTTCTTTGTTTTATAGGTTAATTTAAAATTGGATCCTCCAAACACACATTCGAAGACCTGCAGCTAAGATAGCACAAAAAACTGGGAAAGGAAGCCCTTAAGTGTTTTTTGAGTAAAAAGCAGCTTAGCACACGTAAGAAGGGCTCCTGCAAGTCACTCCTTTTTAATTGACTCAGGGGGCAGCGCAGCACTTGCCGGCGAGGCATTAAGCTGGCGCATTCCTTCGGCAACATAATAAAACGCAGAAAGAACAGTGAAAAAAGTGGCTGCATAGGCAAAAACAATCACATACTTTTCAGGGCTGATCAGAAGCGCCAGCAAAATCGTGATCATCTGCAAAACAGTAGCCGTTTTCCCTGGCCAGCGCGGGCGCACATTCACCTTCCCACAAACATAGGAGATAATGACAACCCCCAGAAAAATGAGTACATCACGGCTCAGAATGCTGATAATGAAGATAACAGGAATAGAAGGTAAACCCGTATCCTTAAGAGAAAGTAAAATCGCCCCAGAAACGAGCAAAGCCTTATCTGCTATCGGATCCAAAATAGCGCCCAGCTCACTGCGTTGGTTAAAGTGACGAGCGATATAGCCATCCACAGCATCTGAAATAGCAGCGACCGAAAAGGAAAAAATGGAAAAAAGACGGTAAAGTTCCTCCCCCGTGCGTTCATAAAAAAGAATAGTCGTAACAAAAACAGGAACCAACAGAATTCTTAAAATAGTAATTTTATTGGCTGTGGTCATACAGTGGATTTGAAAAATATTTTCTGTCGAAAAAAGCATCGCCAGGTACGGGTAAATCGGCAGCTGGCCAGACCCAGTCTTCCATTCCTGAGGAGGTCTCCCCGATTTGCCCCAAGTTATTCAGCTTATCCCATGCCAGGGAATAAAGCAGAAAAGAACGAGATGTCTTTTGATACACATAAGACTCCTCTCCCATGGTGACATCTGAGGGAAAACTTTCTGATTGAGGCTGCAGAGAGTCCTCAGATAGAGAGTTAGGATACTTTTTTTCAGTTAAATAAAGTGACTCAAGTGCACACGCTATTTTCCCCATGTCTACATAGGCTTGGCCCTGAGCTGCAATCCGAGGAATTTCCAGACTAAAAAGAGAGTCCTTAAACTTCGCAACCACAAAACGGTCCGGGTTAATGGTATCTCCGTAAGTAGTATCTATATCTAGTATTTTCCGCTTAACCTCTATAGGATCTATCAAATGTTTTTCTGTCTGATAGACAGCATCCGCATAGGCAAAAGCGCACTTGGATAGATGTATTAAATTCATGCGGATCCAGCCCATCGGAATTTTTGAAAGCAACTTTTCCAAAACAAACTCAGTTTTTAATACCTGCTTTTGCAGCACGGGTGAGCCAACCTTCATAACCCCGGAAATAAAGCTCTCCATCCAGGCAACCTCCAAAGTTGCATGCAGGTTGGCAATCCAAAGTGTTTCAAATAAAAAATTCTTTTTAAAAGACTCTATGAAGTCAAAACGGTTCAACTCCGACTGCAGTTTCGCCAGCTGTGGCCCAGACCACTGATGAGCAGCAATCCCCTGCCATAAAGGCTGTATTGAATAGATAAAACAAGATTCAGAAATCAAAGATGCAGTAATTGTTCGGTCCGTATCCAGCTTATGGATCAACTCCCAAACAAAAATGATATCCTCCAGTGCTTCTGCAGATCGTCCTGAATGCAAATAGGTTACAGCTCTGGCACTCAGCAGAACCACTACTTCGTGAAGCGTCTCCAAGTGATGATAAGGATATTGGGGCCCCAAATCAAAAAAAACAGAAAACTGACAAAATGTACGATCCAGAGCAGACTTAAGCTCGTTAAAGTGAGAATCAAAATACCTGAAAAGCTGCAAGTTTCCTTGGGGATTCACCGCTGGCTCTGGGTGCTCAATTGCCCCTCGTGTCAAAAGAATGAGACGAACATCTTCCGGAGTCCACCCATAACCATGCCTCCAAAACCGTTCAGGTAAGTCTCGCGGGATGTATACTTCATGGGGATGAATTAAGGTTGAAGCTACTTGCCATGCATCCACAAAAAAATCTTGGGAAGTAATCAAATGTTTGAAAAAAGGAATAGCTGCAAAATTCTCCTCCTCAGGTGGTGGAGCCGGGAAAAGGAGATCAACATCCATCGGGTAACCCATGGACTGCATTTCCTCCGAAAAACTCTCCCAAGCGTTAGCTGAACGGTGTTCATCCCAAACGCAAAATGTTATGACAAGCGCCAGCAATAAAACAACACTGCCCAGTAAAAAAACGGACAGCCGAAACCAAAAAGAATGCTTCCGTTTGGGGTATATTCCTTTATCACCCACAGACCTATAAAAAACAAAAGTCTTAACCAGTGCAAGACAAAAAAGAAAAAATCAGTCCTTCGGCGCTCCGTAGTTTTGCAGTCAAAAGACTCTTGCAACCTTTTGTTTGGTTTCAGACAAGTATAAACAAGTTTTTTTACACTTTGGATTATTTTTTTAGCAAGGGCAAAATATATCTTAGTTTAGAGCCCTCTCCTCGGAAACCAGCCAGCCTTTATCGGCAGCATCCACTGGTGTGCTTGAAAGTACAGCCCCGTGGCAGCCGCCACGCGTTGTAATAGTCAGTCCTGAAAAGGCAAAAACCTGCATAACAGCTAAGTAAACAGCAGCACCAGAAAGAGTAATGTCAGCCCTACCAGAAGGCAACCCAGGAAGCAGCTTGCGGTCTACTAACGTAAGAGACCAAATTCGATCGGCCCATTTCTGAATATCCGCTGAACTCAAACAGCATCCTTCAAGCTTTGCTGAATTAAAGCGAGAGAGCCCCAGGTGCATGCTCGCCAGTATAGTGGCCGCTCCTCCAGAGCCAATCCAGCGCAAAGACTCAAAAGAAAAATCGGGGATCGCTTTTTTGATAGCTTCATCCGCCTCTATTTCAGAGCGCAACTCCGAAATTACTTTACGAACATGGGCCAGGAGCGCAGATTTTTCCGTAAAGGTAGGAGGATCAGATACTGAAAAAGACTCCAATAAGTGGACCGCACCCAACGGACGACTTCTAGACCAAATCAGCTTTCCTTTTTTACCAATAATAAACTGAGCGCTTCCCCCGCCCACATCAGTCAGAAGAACTGGAGTGTCTTGCAAGTCACGCTCAACACATACGCCTCGCAAAGCCCATTTGGCTTCTTGAAGAGGAGAAATCACCTGAATGGAAAGACCGAACTCTTTCCAGAGAGGTTGAAGCAGATTCTGCAAACTTTTAAGGCTGGCATTCCTGGCTGCACTTGTAGCGAAAAGAAGGGGAGGCAGCGTCTGATGCTGGATACACAGCTCAATATAACCTCTCAGAACGCGCAGTGTGGAGCGGACAGATGCGGTATCAAAATCTCCCCCCTCACGCAAGCCTTTATTCAAACGGGTTTGAGTGCTCTTCTCAACAATAGGTGAAACGTTCTTATCCCTCACGCGAGCAATAAGCAACTTCACAGAATTGCTTCCTATATCAATAGCAGCTCTCTTTTCAGGAGGCTTACGGATATGTGTCCGCGCTGACATTGCTTTGATTTGCTTACGACGTTCGACGTAGTAAAAAGCGTTACCTTCCCGGAGGCATAGGTGGAGGAGGAGGACCGCCAGTGGTTGCCCTTCTATTTTGAAAAATAGCAGCTTCTTGCGTCATTGGCATTCTCTGAGAGGGCGCAGGCCCAGCAGTAACTCCTCTGCCCCCTTGAGGCGTTGATGGAGACGAAGTACCACTAAAAGGAGTCCAACCCGTATATGTTCCTCGTGGTGCGGAAGGTACATTTCCTCTATTTGCCCTACTTGCTGTTTGTGCTGCATTTACAGCAGGAAGATTAAAACCACCACTTGCAGCCTGTGCGCCCTGAGCCTGTAGTCGCTGCGGTCCACCTTGAGGAGCAGCTCCTCCCTGTGGAGTTCTGTTCAATCGCGGATCTTGCCCACGTTGCTGTAAGTTTGGTCTTTGCTGAGCTCCAGCTACCGCCACTCCCCCGAGAGGGACACCATGGGTCTCAAAAGAAACTTGAATTTGTTTGCCATCCGCACGCATTTCGGCGGTTGGATTAACAGGGTCCGGATTAATTTTTATGCACTCCAGGCCATCTGATGCCTGCCCCTCTGAAAGAGCTATATATTGCTGGGGAGGCTGTTGACCAGGCTTTGCAACCATAAAGTGGGATTTAATCACCCCACCGATCGTGGTAATCCCCATGAACTTGAGGCTGTTTGTGTTTAATGCCAGAGGGACAACATTCGTCACAACATTCCCCAATGCAATAGGAGGCTTAAGAGAAAAGAGATTGCGTGAAACAATAACCCGGTAAGGATTGTCATAAAGAGG